>CAYGNB010000363.1:0-3361 GCA_964351135.1 uncultured Rhodobacterales bacterium
TCCCGCGCTGGAATCGCGTGCGGCGCCAGCCTGACGCGTGTCAGGCCAACGCCAGTATGACCACCCCTGTCAGACACACCACGGCCCAGATCAGTCGTCGGGGCAGGTCGCCTTCGCCCAGCAGCAGGCTGCCTGCCAGAACGCTGAGCAGAACCGACGTTTCGCGCACCGGAGCCACATACGCCACCGGCGTGAAGGTCATCGCGTAGAGTACGAGAACATAAGCCATCGGGCACAGGATTGCGATGGCCAGAACCGCGGCGCGGTGTTGTGTCCAGAGGGTGCGAACATTCTCACGGCGGCGCCATGCGATAGGAGCGAGCAGTGTCGCGCGCCCCAGATGTGTCGCATAGTCCAGCAGCAGCGGCGATACCGCGAGGGTTGCGACGGTCCAGGCATCCCAGGCGGTGTAGCTGCCGATGAACAGGCCTGCGGCCAATCCAAATCCCAGAGATGCCCCGGCATGGGCCCGCCGGTCGCGGCGAAACCCGCCGGTCAGCATCAGGACGCCAAGAACGACGATTGCGCCACCCAGCGCGATCTGCGGTGTTACCCTCTCGCCCAGGAAAATAGCGGCGAAACTCACCGACAGAACCGGGCCGCTGGCGCGGGCGGTCGGGTAGACCAGCGACAGGTCACCCTTGCGATAACCGGTTTGGAGCAGCAGGAAATACCCTAAGTGCAGCAGCACGCTGCTGACGATGGCAAAGAGTTCCAGGCCGCTCATCCGGCTCAACCCGCCGAGGCCGAACCACGCGACCACCGGGGTCCAGATTGCCAGGGCGAGAACCGAAAACAGCCAGACCAGTTCCGGCCCTGCGTTCAGCCGTTTTACCAGCAGGTTCCATCCGGCGTGACAGACTGCCGCGGTCAGAACGAGGACGAGCCCGGCGAGTGTCATGGGGTGTTCGTTGGCCAGAGCATCAGTAAAACAGGCGCCGGGAACGGATCACCGGCGCCTGTGGATGCGTCAGGTTGACGTGGTCGGCTCAGGACGCCTTGGTGCCTGCAGCCGGGGCCATGGCCGGGCTGATCCCGGCAGGTTTGGGCTGCTGGGCGTTGGTGCTCAGCGGATCGTCCTGACGCTGCACCGAGCCTTCGAAATGCGCGCCCGATTCGATGGCGATGGTCTTGTGGATGATGTCGCCCTCGACCCGTGCGGTCGCGGTCAGGCGCACTTTCAGGCCACGCACGCGGCCAACGACATGGCCGTTCACCACCACGTCGTCGGCGGTCACTTCGCCCTTGACGGTGGCGGTCTCGCCGACGGTCAGCAGATGCGCGCGGATGTCGCCGTCAACGGTGCCTTCGACCTGGATATCGCCGGTCGTCTTGATGTTGCCGGTGATGTGAAGATCGGAGGACAGAACCGATGCGGGTGGTTTGGGCTTGCTCATGCCGGGCTTTGCATCGGGGGTCACCGGCGCCGGTTTCGGCGCCGCCTGGGCGTCATCGGTCGGTTTTGATCCGGGCTCGTTTATTTTGCTTTTCGAAAACATCTCTTGCAGCCTTGATATAGGTCATCGGGTTCACAGGCGCCCCGTTCACGCGGACCTCATAGTGGAGATGCGTGCCGGTGGACCGTCCGGTGCTACCCATATCACCGATGTGATCGCCGCGCGATACCCTTTGGCCCTTTTTGACGCGGATGTTGGACAGGTGAGCGTAGAAGGTTTCGGTGCCGAATTCATGCTGAATCCGGATCAGCCGGCCATAGCCCGATTGCCAGCCCGCATGGGTCACCACGCCATCGGCGGTGGAAAAGATGTCGGTGCCGTGGGCGCCGGCGAAATCCGATCCTTTGTGCAGCCGCCGACCGCCGGTCTTGGGATCGCGACGATAGCCGAAGCCGCTGGTATAGCGCACCGACGCGTGCACCGGCATCGCGAAGGGTACCTTTTCCGCGGCCATGCGATAGAGGTTCAGTTCGTCCATCTGATCGAGGATCCGGTTCACGCGAAGCTCGTCGGCGCTTGGTTCCTCGCTGCGCGTCGAGAAGGTAATCGGGGTCAGGGGGCCGCCCTGTCCGTCATAGGCCTTGCGGATCTGTTCGAGGATACGGTCGGGGGCCATGCCGGCGTCGCGGAACAGTTTGTCCAGCGGCTCGACCGAGATTGCCATCGCTTCTTCGAGCTGGCGGAAGATCTGGTCGTTCCGCTCCTGCATCAGCTTGATCTCGAGCTCGAGCTCGTCACGCGCATCCAGCGCATCGCGGGCATCCACGAGAACCTGATCGCGTTCTTCGGCTGTGTCGGCCAGCGCATCGGCCATCAACGCAATCGACTCGGGGTCCGCGCCGGACTGGGCAGAACCCTCCGCGCCGTCGCGTTCACCGGTCTGCAACTGCGCCAGCTCGTTCTTGATGGTTTCCCGATCCTTCATCGTCTTGCGCAGGGTGGACTGGATCACCTCGATACCGGTTTCCAATTCTTCGCGCCGGGTTTCCGAATCCAGCAGGACTGACTGCATCACCGAGATCTGGGCCAGCGCCGCGTTAAAGCGTTCCTGTGCGGCCGCTGCTTCGGCCGCCCGAGAATCCCGTTCGCCTGCCAGCGCGTTCAACCGTTCCTGGAATGTTTGCTGGTCGCGCCGGGCCTGTTCGCGGAAGTTGCCCGATCCGATACTGTCCATCAGCAGAACGGCCGTGGCCACGATGGCCCAACTGACGACCGCTGTGACTCCGACGGCGGCAATGGCCTGGGTGGACGATCGGAGGCGGATGAACCGCGTATCGGACTCGGATTTCAGGAACAGGCGGCGTTCGGGAAAGACACGTTCCAATGCCTGGTGTGCCCGGATTACGATAGGTGTGCGCATACGCCCTCAGACTTCGGTTTTCTTTTACGCAGGAATGACTGCTGAACGGCCCACTCAAGAAACTTGCTATGACAACTCTGGTTGGCAGGGTGGTTAGCGTGGCTGGGAGGGCGGGGCAAGTTGCCGAAATCTGCACCTCCCCATTTCCGGCGAAGAGATGCCGTGAACATCGGCAAGAAAACGCCGATCCGACCGGATTCCTTACCATTTTTCGCGAAAAATGGCTTCTCAGCCCCGTTCCGGCTGCGGCATTTCGTCAGCAAGCGGCCAGTAGAAGTCGGGCGGCAGACCGGCTTCGGCGCGCTTTTCCTCGTTGAACGGCGGCTTCAGGGCACCGTGGAAATAGCGCCGCACCAGCGCGTGAAAGACCTCTTTCGGGTCGCGATCCTCACGACCGCAAAGGAAATGGAACCATTTGGATCCATAGGCCACGTGGTGCACCTCTTCGGCATAGATCACTTCGAGCGCAGCCACCGCATCGGTCTGCCCGGCCTTGCGGAATATCTCGATCATGCCGGGGGTGACATCCAGCCCGCGCGCCTCG
>CAYGNB010000364.1:0-3340 GCA_964351135.1 uncultured Rhodobacterales bacterium
TGGCGGCGCAACTGGGCCTGCCTTATGCCTTCGCCTCGCATTTCGCGCCTCAGGCGCTGGATCAGGCGTTCGAGGTCTATCGCCGCAGTTTTACGCCCTCGGTCTTTCTGGCTGAACCGCATGCGATGATGGCGATCAACGTCTTTGCCGCCGACACCGACGCCGAGGGCGCGCGACTCAGAACCACGATGCAGCTCGCCTTTGCCCGGTTGCGCAGCGGCAAGCCCGGCAAGCTGCCCGCCCCCGTCGATGATATCGCGGCCCATCTCGAGCCCACCCTGCTCGCAGGCGTGAACGAGGCACTGCGTATCTCGGCGGTCGGCAGCCCCGACAGCGTACGCGCGCAATTGGCGGGACTCGTCGAACGCCACGCGCCGGACGAGGTCATCATCACCGGCCAGATCCACGACCACGCCGCCCGATTGCAATCGTTCGAAATCGCGGCGGAGATCCTGCGCGCCCTCTGAGGTTCAGGCCGCCAGCGCCTTGGCGAGCCTCGGCAGGCGCGCCTTCTTGAGCAGCGCGCGCATGGTCCAGGTCTGCCCCGACAGCCGGTTCGCCTCGGCGAGCACCGCCTCGCCCACGCCACGCAGCCCGTCGGCATCGACGGTCCAGAACCCGAACAGCAACTCGTCGGGGCCAATCCGTTCGAGCCCCTCCTCGGCGAGGATATGGCGCGGGAAGTCCTTTCTGTTCAGCGTCACGATCACGTCGGCCGATGCGGCGACCGCCACCGCGAGCACATGCACATCCGCCGCGTCCGGCAACCAGAGCCGCGCCTCGAGCCCGGGCGCCGGGGCATGTTCGGCGGCGGGCCAGCGCGCGCGCAGCAATGCGATTTCGGCCTGCGCCTGCGCAACCCCGTCGGGCCCCAGTTTTTCCGCCGCACGCGCCCATTCGCCCAAGATCCGCGCCGACCAAAGCGGCGTGACATGGCCCAGTTCGGCCGCCCCCAGCAGCATCTCGCGCATCACCGTGGGATAGAGCACGCAGGTGTCCAGCACCGCCTTCATAGCCGAAAGAACAACGCCTTGAGATAGCCGCTTTCGGCCAGTTGCGGCAGCTGCGGATGATCCGGTCCGGCAAACCCGGTGTGGATCAGTTGCGCCGAGCGCCCCGCGCGCCCGATCCCGCGCGCGCAGGCCCCGTGGAACCGCGACAGATCGGCCGCGTGGGAACAGGAACACAGGCCCAGATAGCCCCCCGGCGCGACCAGCGGCGCAGCCAGCCGGGCCACACGCTCATAAGCGCGCAATCCGGCGGCCAGCGCCTGTTTGCCGGGCGCAAAGGCAGGCGGATCGCAGATCACCAGATCGAACGCGGCACCTTCGGCCCCCAGCGCCGCCAGCGTGTCGAACGCATCGCCCTGCCGGGTGGTGAACCGGTCCGCGACCCCGCCGGCCCCGGCCCCCGCTTCGGCCAGCGCCAGCGCTGCTGCCGAGCCATCCACCGCCAGAGCCGACTGCGCACCACCCGCGAGCGCAGCCAGAGCAAAGCCGCCTACATGGGAAAACACGTCCAGCACCCGCGCATCCCGCGCCAGCCGCGCGGCAAAGGCATGATTGGGCCGCTGATCGTAGAACAGCCCGGTTTTCTGCCCGCCGGTCAGATCGGCCATATAGGTGGCCCCATTCATCGGCACCGGTACCGGCGCATCGGGAGCCGTGCCCAGCAGCACCGCCGATGCGTCATCCAGCCCTTCCAGCGCACGGGCACGGCCGCCGGCGTTCTTGAGAATGGTCGTCACGCCGGTCACACGGGTCAGAGCCGCCGCCAGAAGGTCCAGATGCATCTCGGCCCAGGCGGCATTGGGCTGGATTACGGCCACCTCGCCAAAACGGTCGATCACCACACCGGGCAGCCCGTCCGCCTCGGCATGAATCAGGCGGTAGAACGGCGCGTCGAACAGCCGTTCCCGCAGCGCCAGCGCGCGGGTGATACGCAGGGCGAACCAGTTTTCGTTCACCACGGCCGCGCTGTCTCGGTCGATAACGCGGGCCATGATCTTTGACTCTGGATTGATCGCCACCAACCCCAGATCGGTCTGCGCGGCATCCTGCAGCACGGCCAGCGTACCGGGTGACAACGCTTTGGTACGCCGGTCGGTAACAAGATCGCTGGCATAGACCCACGGCACCCCGTGGCGCAGGGCGCGGGCATTTGCCTTGGGCTTCAGGCGGACGCGGGGGCGGTCAGAGAGCGGATCATTCATCGGGCCGGCATAGCCGGTCGCGTCCGCATGGGAAAGGGGCAGAAGGTGTCGGACATTCGGACCGGAATACAAACACACTTGTCACGAACCACACTCACCATACCGGATCACTTGTTACCAACCGATACGGCCCGAATGCCGACGTGATGTATTTCGCCGACAATTGAGGCGAATTTTAGGCGGTTTGAAATCAAACTCGAAAAAACGGGCAGCGGCGCGTCAGTTGCGCGGGCGCGAGCGCCATCCGCCCCGGCGGCGCGGCATCGACATGCCGGTCAGCCCCTGCCGCAAAACATCGACCATGGGATGGTCGGCCGGTTCACCGGCATGACGTTGCAGCAAGGCCCGGATCGCCGGGCCCGGCTCTTGTCCGTCTGGCAGGCTCAGCGCCCAGTCGAGAAATATGGACCGGCATTCGGCGGGGGTGATGCCGTCGATGCGGAACGCTTCGAGGATCAGCCCCTTGGGATCGGTCTGCGGATCACCCTTCATCCTGCGTCTCCCGTTCCAGTGCCGCGCTGATGATTTCGTCGGCCCGTCCATATGCCTGTTCCAGCATCCCGCGCAATGCTTCGATGGTCTCGGCACCGGCGCTTCGGCACAGGAACGCGCCTCCCGCCTGCCCGATCTCGTCCGGGTCGACGGTCTGTTCGGTCAGCAGCCGCGCTGCGGCCTGCACCGACCAGAACAGCTTGTGAGCCGCGTTCAATGCCTCGGCTTCGGTGTCCGACAGCCAGCCGACCGCAGCCGCCCCGGCCAGCCCGCCTGCCACGCCGCGCGCGGCATTGCCCCGCAGGAGCGCGCCGGCCTGGGCCGCCAGTTCGATATCCTGCATCCGCCCTGCCCCGGTCTTGATATCGAACACGCCACCGGGCGCCTTGGCCGCCGCGATCCGCGCCCGCATCTCGGCCGCCTCGTGCAGAACCTTGGCCCGGTCGAACGGACCGGCCAGAACCTCGCGGCGGAACGCCTCGATGTCGTCAGCAAAATCGGGCGCGGCTGCAACGACGCGAGCGCGGGTCAGCGCCAGATGTTCCCAAACCCAGGCCTCTTCCTTCTGGTAGCGGCGGAAACTGTCCCAGCTCGTCGCCACCGGCCCCTGCGTTCCCGAGGGCCGCAGCCGCATGT
>CAYGNB010000365.1:0-3337 GCA_964351135.1 uncultured Rhodobacterales bacterium
CGAGTTCGGCGCTGTATCGGGCGGTGAAGTCGTCCCAGCGGTCGGGGTGGGCATGAAACCATGTCCGCAGATCATCGCTTGGGGCAATGTTACGCTCCCACGATTGCAGGCGTGCGCGGTGTTTTGCCATCCCGCGTGGCCAGATGCGGTCGACCAGAATCCGCCGACCGTCGGAAACGCGGGCGGCCCGATAGATCCGCTTGATGCGGATGTGTTCGGTCGGGTGGGGCGGGCTATGGCTCATGCATTATGGCTCCGCCTGTCAGAGCAGCGATGGAACGGATCCGGGTTTTGCGTCCTCGATCGCCATATGCAGGGATCGCGCGATCCGCTCCGCCCGTTCGATCACATGATCCGCGCCTTCCGGCGTGCAGGTTTCGCGGGCGGTTTCCCGGAACAGGACCAGCCAGCGTTCGAATTCGGACCAGCCGACCGGCAGGTCGGCATGGGCGGGGACCGGCGCCCCGCGATAGCGGCCGGTCATCAGGGCGACCGACGACCAGAAGGCTGACATACGTTCGAGATGCGGGTCCCAATCGGTGATCCGCGCGGCAAAGATCGGCCCCAGCACCGGATCGGCGCGCACCTTGGTATAGAAGCGATGCACCAGCCGGGTGAGGATCTCGTCGTCCAGACCGGTCTGCGCCATGAGTGCGGCGGTCATCTGCGGGCGCACCGAAACGAGGTCGGGATCGACTGAAGACATGAGCCACTCCGGTATTTTTGCTTTGCAGCAAAGACTACGCCTGTTAATAGGTATTGTAAATACTGATTGAAAGGTGCGCCATGCGTCTGACATCCTTTACCGATTACGGGCTGCGCATGCTGATGCGGCTGGCCAGCGCGCCGGGGCAGGCGTTTTCGACCGCCGATCTGGCGCAGGAATTCGGGTTGTCGCGGAATCACCTGACCAAGATCATGCAGCAACTCGCCCATGGCGGCATTGTCGAAACCCGGCGCGGCGGGGGCGGGGGCGCGACCCTGCGGCGCCCGCCCGCCGAGATCCGGCTGGGCGATGTGGTGCGACTGCTCGAACAGGGTCAGGTGCTGGTTGAATGCTTCGGCGCTGATAGCAGTGCCTGCACCATTGATGGCTGCTGCCGGCTCAAGGCGCGGCTGCGCCGGGCCGAGCTTCGGTTTCTTGAGGATCTGAACCAGTCCACACTCGCGGATATCGCCTTGCCCGCGCGCGCGGCGGCCTGACCGCGCGGGATACGAAACTGCAACGGAAAAGAAAGGTAAAGACCATGACAAGCTGGCTGCCGACATTGATCACCGCCACGCCGGAAGAAGGCTACGACCTCGCCATCAAGCTGTCGCGCGTGGCGGTCAAGGCGACCCAGCCCGATGCCGATATCCGCGACCGTCTGAGGCCCGAATATGCCGAGGATGCCGAGGCGCTGATTGCCGCCAGCCATGTGGTTGCCACGCATTTCGCAACGGTTGCCGCCGCGAATGACCATTGGCGCCAAACCGAATGAACGACGTTGAAAGACAGGATGACGGGTTCGTGGTGGATGCCGGGATCGTAGCTGCGGCCTTTGCTATTCCAGCGTCGGAGGTTCAGACGCTGATGCGCAAGGGCGCGATCACCACGATCAGCGAAACCGGGCAGGGCGAGGACGAGGGCCGCTGGCGGCTGACGTTTCGGTATGGCGCGCGGGCCTTGCGTCTGACTGTGGACGGGACAGGCACGATCCTGGCGCGGTCGACCTATCCGGTGCCCTCGCGCGATAGGGCCGGCCCGGTCCGATAGCCTCCGCAATCGATGACGCCGGAACGACCTTATTCCAGAACGCGAAAAGGGTACGACTCATGTGGTCGATTTCGTCACATTGACAATCTGACGAAAATACTCAGTTTCCCCTTGGATACGCGCGGCGACTGACGGATCGGATATGCTTCACAACCGGACAACCACCCTCCACCGGCTTTTGACCCGTTGCGCCTTGGCGGGGCTGGCCTGCATCGGATTTGGCGTGGCGCAGGCAGGCGAGCCGCATGAACCGCATCTGCGCATCGTTCCGCGTACCGACGCAGAACGCGCGCGGATCGAGGCCGTCACCGCGCCGGCCACGGACTTTGCCGCCGCCGAACAGTTCGAGGAGATGAGCGCCGGTGCCGCGACGGTGCGGGCGCGTCGCAACCGCGATGCCTTTTCGCAGCCGTCGGCCAACATGGAATTCGCGCGCGAACTGGATTTCAAGGTCGGCAACGGGCTGTTCCGCAAGCTCTGGGTGTCATCGCCGTCTTCGACCCAGGCCAGCGACGGGCTTGGTCCGCTGTTCAACGCGCGGTCCTGCCAGCGTTGCCACATCAAGGACGGTCGTGGCCATCCGCCCGAAAATGACGGGGATAGCCCGGTGTCGATGTTTCTGCGCATCTCGGTGCCGGGTGGCGAAGTACCGGACATTCCGGGTTATCACGCCACGCAGCCGCATCCGGTCTATGGCGGGCAGTTGCAGGATTTCACCCTTGCCGGGCTGGATGCTGAGTACCGGCTGGTCATGGAGTACCTCGACTCTGTCGTGGACCTCTCCGAGGGAGAGACCGCAACCTTGCGCGCGCCCACCTATACGGCTGCCGATCCGGGCTATGGCGCGTTTGGCGACGATACCATGTTCAGCCCGCGCGTCGCGCCGCAGATGATCGGGCTGGGTCTGCTCGAGGCGGTGCCGGCCGCGGATATCCTGGCATGGGCCGATCCTGACGATGCCGATGGCGACGGCATCTCGGGGCGGCCCAATATCGTCTGGTCGCGCGAGTTCGACCGGCCGATGCTGGGCCGGTTCGGCCACAAGGCGGGTATGCCGACCATTCGCGAACAATCGGCCAGCGCCTTTGCCGGGGATATCGGCATCTCCAACCCGCTCTTTCCCGACCCGTGGGGCGATTGCACCGCCGCGCAAGCAACCTGCCGCGATGCTCCGCACGGGGACGGCGACAAACGGGTTTACGAGATCGACAAGACCGGTATGGATCTTGTGACCCATTACAGCCGCAACCTGGCCGTTCCGGCACGCCGCAAGGTCGAGGATCCGCAGGTGCTGCGGGGCAAACAGGTGTTCTACGAAACCGCCTGTACATCCTGCCACCGGCCCAAATATGTGACCCACCGGCTCGAAGACCAGCCGGAACAGAGCTTTCAACTGATCTGGCCCTATACCGACATGCTGCTGCATGACATGGGCGAAGGGCTGGCCGACAACCGCCCCGAGGCGGTTGCCGATGGCCGCGAATGGCGCACCGCGCCGCTGTGGGGAATCGGGCTGACCCGGCAGGTCAGCGGGCACAGCTATTTCCTGCATGACGGACGGGCGCGCAGCCTGCTCGAGGC
>CAYGNB010000366.1:0-3326 GCA_964351135.1 uncultured Rhodobacterales bacterium
AGACGCGCGCATTTCTCCGCCGCCGCCTCACCGGCAAACTCCAGCGGATGCGCACGCACCGGCGACAGGGGCGCCGCCGGCTGATCGGGCCAGATCCGGTCAACCAGGTTGGCACAGCGCACCAGGTCAATGCCGCTGCCCGCCAGCCCGGCCCTGGCCTTGTCGATCTGCGCCACCGTATGCAGCCAGGGATCGAAGCCGACCTTGCCGCCATCGGGCAGTTGTTCGGTCAGCCAATCGGCGAGATCGACCTCCGGCCAGTTCACCGGGGTGAAGTCGCGCGCCACCTGGGCCTTGACCTGAGTGCGATAGCGCCCGTCCACGAACACGCCCGCGACGTGGCGCAGCGCGACGCAGAACCCGGCAGACCCGGTAAACCCGGTCAGCCAGGCCAGCCGCGCATCGCGTGGCGCAACATATTCACCCTGATGCGCATCCGCGCGCGGCACCAGAAAACCGTCGAGCCCTTCCGCCGCCAGCTCGGCGCGCAGCGCCGCCAGTCGCGGCGGACCCTGTTCCGGCAGGGCCGTCACTTCGAATGTCTGGAACACCGGCCCGTCCTTCACCTTGCCAAATAAACTCTCGCCGAAGGCAGGCCGGCCTAGCCGGCCTTCCTGATCCCCATCACCCGTGCGCGCGCGCGCGGATCGGAATCGAACAGCGCGGCCAGCTGTTCGGTCATCGCGCCGGCCAGCTGCTCCACATCGGTGATGGTCACCGCCCGGTCGTAATAGCGGGTCACGTCATGGCCGATGCCGATGGCCAGCAGCTCGACCTGCTTGCGTTTCTCGACCATGGCGATCACGTCGCGCAGGTGTTTTTCGAGATAGTTCGCCGGGTTCACGCTGAGTGTGGAATCGTCCACAGGCGCGCCGTCGGAAATCACCATCAGGATCTTGCGCTGTTCGCGCCGCATCAGCATCCGGCGATGGGCCCATTCCAGCGCCTCGCCGTCGATGTTTTCCTTGAGCAGGCCTTCCTTCATCATCAGGCCGAGATTGTCCCGCGACCGCCGCCAGGGCGCATCCGCCCCCTTGTAGACGATGTGGCGCAGATCGTTGAGCCGCCCCGGCTGCTGCGGGCGGCCTTCGTTCAGCCATGCCTCGCGCGCCTGTCCGCCTTTCCAGGCGCGGGTGGTAAAGCCGAGGATCTCGACCTTGACCGAGCACCGTTCCAGCGTGCGGGCCAGAACGTCGGCACAGATCGCGGCGATGGAAATCGGACGGCCACGCATCGACCCGGAATTGTCGAGCAGCAGCGTGACCACCGTGTCGCGAAACTCGGTGTCCTTCTCGACCTTGAAGCTCAGCGGCGTGGTCGGGTTGGCCACGACACGGGCCAGCCGCCCGGCATCGAGGATGCCCTCTTCGCGGTCGAATTCCCACGACCGGTTCTGCTGGGCCTGCAACCGGCGCTGCAGCTTGTTGGCCAGCCGCGATACCGCCCCCTTCAACGGTTCCAGCTGCTGGTCGAGATAGGCGCGCAGCCGTTCCAGTTCGGCCGGTTCGGCGAGATCTTCCGCGGCAACCTCTTCGTCGTGATCGGTCAGGAACACCTTGTAGTCGGGGTCGGCCTCTGACACCGGCGGCGGGGGCGGAGGCTCGAGCGGCGCTTCGCCGTCGGGCATCTCGGTGTCCTCGACCATGTCCTGATCGGCCTGATCGTCCATCGACACCTGGGCCTGCGCCTGATCCTGGCTGTCGTCCTGGCTCTGTTCGGGTTCGGCGTCGGCGTCCTCGGGATCTTCCTGACCGGTGCTGTCCGGATCGGGCTGTTCCTCGGCGTCGTCTTCGGCCTGGTCTTCGGGCTCGTCTTCCTGGTCCGGGTCGTCGCCCAGCTGGTCGCCATAGCCCAGATCGGTGATCACCTGCCGGGCAAAGCGGGCGAACGCGGCCTGATCGGACAGTTTTGCGGCGACCTGTTCCAGCGTGCCGCCGGCCTGCTCCTCGATGAAACCGCGCCACAGCTCCATCACGTTACCCGCGCCGCCGGGCATGTCGCGGCCGGTGGCGAGGTGACGGATCATGTAACCGGCGGCCACGGGCAGGGGGGCGTCGCCCGCCCGCGTGATCCGGTCATAGCCGCGCCGGGTGGCGTCGGCCGCGATCTTGGCATCGATGTTTCCGGCGGTGCCAGGCATGTCGCGCGCGCCCATCGCTTCGCAGCGGGCGGTTTCCATCGCCTCATACAGGTCACGGGCCATTTCGCCCGGCGGGGCATATCGCGCATGTACCCCCGTATCGTGATATTTGTGGCGCAGCGCCAGCGCATCGGCGGTGCCGCGGGCCAGCAGCACCTCTTCGCGGGTCATCCGGCGGCTGACCTGCGGCAGCCGCATCGCCTCGCCCGAGAGCCCCGACGGATCGACCGAATAGCTGACGCTCAACTCCGGGTCATCGGCCATCACCTTGGTGGCTTCGGCCAGCGCCTTCTTGAACGGGTCGGCGGGGTTGTCGTTCGGCTTTTTCATTGCGCCCTCCAGTCAGGCCCGTTCAATGACCCGCCCGTCGGGCCGCGTGCGGGCCTGCATCGCGATGAGGCCCGCGTGACGGGCCGATGCGCGCCCGCGCGTCACCCCAGGCTCGCGCTGGCCGCGCTTTCCGGCAATTCCTCGTCGAAACAGCGCTGATAGAACTCGGCCACGGTCTGGCGCTCCAGCTCATCGCATTTGTTGAGAAACGACAACCGGAACGCATAGCCCAGATTGCGGAAGATCTCGGCGTTCTGCGCCCAGTTGATCACCGTGCGCGGGCTCATCACCGTGGACAGGTCGCCATTCATGAACGCGGTGCGGGTCAGGTCCGCCACCGTCACCATCTGGCCGACCGTCTTGCGGCCCTTTTCGGTGTTGTAGTGCGGAGCCTTGGACAGAACGATCATCGTTTCCGCATCATGGGACAGATAGTTCAGCGTCGCCACCAGCGACCAGCGGTCCATCTGAGCCTGGTTGATCTGCTGGGTGCCGTGATACAGCCCCGTGGTATCGCCCAGACCCACCGTGTTGGCGGTGGCGAACAGGCGGAAATAGGGATGCGGCGTGATGATCTCGTTCTGATCCATCAGCGTCAGCTTGCCGTCATGTTCCAGCACCCGCTGGATCACGAACATCACGTCGGCGCGGCCCGCGTCGTATTCGTCGAACACGATAGCGGTCGGGTTGCGCAGTGCCCAGGGCAGGATGCCTTCGTGGAATTCGGTCACCTGCTTGCCGTCGCGCAGCTTGATCGCATCCTTGCCGATCAGGTCGATCCGGCTGATGTGGCTGTCGAGATTGACGCGGACGGTGGGCCAGTTCAGCCGCGCGGCGACCTGTTCGATATGAGTCG
>CAYGNB010000367.1:0-3322 GCA_964351135.1 uncultured Rhodobacterales bacterium
GCCTATCGCGCCTTCGATTTCGAGGGAATCACAGTGAACGGGCTGGTGATCAACGCGGGCGATTTCGAGGGCGAGGTGAGCCTGGTCGATTATTACCGCGACGAGGTTCTGCACGGCCCCGGCGCCTTTCTCGAAGTGGCGCAGGGTTTCGAGGATTTCGAACGCGCCATGCGCCGCAAACTGCTGCGCGAACTGAGCGGGCCGCAATTATCGGCCCTGCCCACCGCTCCTAGTAGATATAGCGAATCTGGTCGGTCCAGTATCGCTCCACCCGCTTCAACGCGGCGGTGATATCCTCGATCCCTTCCATTCCGATCACGCCCTTGTCCTCGAGCCCCTGCGCATGGCGCGAAAACAGCTCTGCCACGACATCGCGCACCTCGCGCCCCTTTGCCGTCAGCCGCACCCGAACCGACCGGCGGTCGATTTCGCAGCGCTGGTGGTGCATATAGCCCATTTCCACCAGCTTTTTCAGGTTGTAGCTGACATTGCTGCCCTGATAATAGCCGCGGCTTTTCAGTTCGCCCGCCGTCACCTCGTTGTCACCGATATTGAACAGCAACAACGCCTGCACCGCGTTGATTTCGAGCATACCCACGCGTTCGAATTCATCCTTGATCACGTCGAGCAACAGCCGGTGAAGCCGTTCCACCAACGCCAGAGCCTCTAGATATCCGGCCATGAACCCGCGGCGATGGGCCGGGTCCAGTTGCAAATCCATCTTCATGCCACTCTCCGAGTCATCCTTGATGACGCAGATTGACGATAAATCCCGAAGAAGTGGTTAAGCCCGGTCGGGCGCAAATGTACCGGCGATCCGGGTCACAAGCGGCGCGAGACGCGCCGGCGGCGCGACCTGCCCCGTAACCCACTGGTACAGATCCTGGTCATTCTCGCTCAGCAGCGCGTCGTAGAGGTCGAGCGCGGCCTCGTCCATGTCCGACAGGTTGGCCTCGGCAAAGGCGGTCAGGATCAGATCCATTTCGCGGATGCCACGGCGCATCGACCGCATCCGCAGCCGCTTTTCGCGAATGTCGCGCGTCTCGGTCACGTCAGTTCACGCTGGCGCAGCAACTGGCGCAGCTTCTTTTCCACGCGCGCCGCATGTTCGGCGTTGGCACGCATCTCGGCGCGGATCTCGCGCAGTTCGGCGAGCACGCCGGTAAAATCGGCCGCGCCCTGCACCTGATCGCCCGGCTCGGCCGCCCCCTCGCCTTCGCCCGTCAGCAACCAGCCGATCGACACGTTGAGAAGCCCCGACAGCATCTGCAGTTTGTTCGCACGCGGCTCGGAGATATCGTTTTCCCACCCGGCGAGTGTCTCTTTCTTGACCCCCAGGCGGCGCGCCAACTGGCCTTGCGTCATACCCGTCGCGTCACGAGCTCCGGCGATGCGGTCGCCAAAGGTGGCTGCCTCGGGTCCATACCAGTCGTTCGCTTCGATGGTCATCTGCTGCTCTCCTGTGTTCCCAGATCCAAACGGCGGTGTTGCCGCTTGAACGGCTTCGGGTGGCACCCTATGACGGGCGGAGCCAAGATGACAGACCGGGGCGGCCATGAATTTCCTTTCCGCGACACTCTCACGCGTCAAACCGTCGCCGACCATCGCGATGACCACCCGCGCCGCCGAGCTGAAAGCCGCGGGCCGCGACGTGATCGGGCTGAGCGCGGGCGAGCCCGATTTCGACACGCCGGAAAACATCCGCCGCGCCGGGATCGCAGCGATCGAGGCGGGGCACACCCGCTATACCGCGCCCGACGGGATGCCCGAGCTGAAACGGGCGATCTGCGCCAAATTCGCGCGCGAGAACGGGCTGGCATACACCCCCGATCAGATCAGCGTCGGCACTGGCGGCAAACAGATCCTCTATAACGCGCTGATGGCGACCCTGAACCCGGGCGACGAGGTGATCATCCCCGCCCCCTACTGGGTCAGCTATCCGGACATGGTGCTGCTGGCGGGCGGCACACCGGTCACGGTGGACACCACACTGGAGAGCGGCTTTCGCCTGACGCCCGAGGCGCTGGAAGCGGCGATCACGCCCCGAACAAAATGGTTCATTTTCAATTCGCCCAGCAACCCCACCGGGGCGGGATACGACCGCGCACAGCTGAAGGCGTTGACCGATGTACTGATGCGCCATCCGCAGGTGCGGGTGATGACCGACGACATGTATGAACACCTGGTTTATGACGGGTTCGAGTTCTGTACGCCCGCGCAGGCGGAACCGGGGCTCTACGACCGGACACTGACCTGCAACGGCGTGTCCAAGGCCTATGCCATGACCGGCTGGCGGATCGGCTATGCGGGCGGGCCGCGCGACCTGATCTCGGCGATGCGCAAGATCCAGTCGCAAAGCACGTCCAACCCCTGCACCATCAGCCAATGGGCAGCAGTCGAGGCGCTGACCGGCCCGCAGGATTTCATGGCTGACAACAACGCGATCTTTGCCCGACGCCGCGACCTGGTCGTTGAGAGGCTTTCGGCCATTGACGGGATAAGCTGCCCGACGCCGCAGGGCGCGTTCTATGTCTACCCGTCCATCGCCGGGCTGATCGGCCGCCGCAGCGCCGCCGGCACCCTGATCGACAATGACGAAGCCTTTGCCACCGCGCTGCTGGAAGAGGCCGGCGTGGCGGTGGTCTTTGGCGCCGCCTTTGGCTTGTCGCCCTGTTTCCGGATCAGCTATGCCACGTCGGACGACGCGCTGCGCGAGGCCTGCACCCGGATCGCCGATTTCTGCGCCGCATTGAGCTGAGGACCGGATGAGCACCGAACTGCCCGACTATTTCTTTCGTGTCCGTGACAACGGTGCCTTTGTCTTTCGCCTCGATACCGAAAACCGGCAGCGCCGGATCGAGATGGACCAGATCGCGGTGATCAACATCCGCAATGGCGACATCAAGCCCCATGGCAACCGCACCCTGTCGGAAACCGATCTCGATCATATCCGCCAGTGGATGGAGGACCGCCGCGCGCTGCTGGCACGACGGGATATCGACGATATCCACCGCACCGTGGATCACCTGAACCTGACCGCCCAATGGGCGCAATCAAAGGCCACCGACGATCAACTCGAAGAGGTGACAGACCGGCTGCTGTTGGCGATGCATGACCTGCGGTCGGTGCTGGTGCGCAAGAAAGCCGATCGGCTGACCAAGAAAAGCGACGGATAGTCTGGGACCGCGACGATACAGGTCAGGGCTGATGCACGACCACCCTGCCCCCGACCTGTCCCAGCGCCCGGCGCCAGAACCGCCACATCAGCAATGCGGCCGCGCAGGCCAGCCCGGCGCACAGGCCCAGCCAGACGCCGATCCCC
>CAYGNB010000368.1:0-3304 GCA_964351135.1 uncultured Rhodobacterales bacterium
GGGCTCGAAATGCCCGACGCGCCCAGCTGGGAATTCGTGGCCGATGCGGCGCGCAAGATGACCGACAAGGATAACGAGATTTACGGAATCTGCCTCCGCGGCAAGGCCGGCTGGGGCGAAAACATGGCGTTTCTGACCGCCGCCGCCAACTCGTTCGGCGCGCGGTGGTTCGATGAAGACTGGAAACCGCAATTCGACAGCGAGGCCTGGGCCACCACTCTCAATTTTTACCTCGACCTGATGAACGATGCCGGTCCTCCGGGCGCATCGAACAACGGGTTCAACGAAAATCTCTCGCTGTTCCAGCAGGGCAAGTGCGGCATGTGGATCGATGCCACCGTCGCCGCGTCCTTTGTCACCAACCCCGATGACTCGACCGTGGCCGACAAGGTCGGCTTTGCCCTGGCACCGGATGCCGGCTTGGGCAAGCGCGGTAACTGGCTGTGGGCCTGGGCACTGGCAATTCCCGCCGGCACCCAGAAAGAAGCCGCCGCCAAGGAGTTCATAAACTGGGCGACCTCGAAAGAATATCTCGAACTCGTCGCCGAGAAAGAGGGTTGGGCCAACGTGCCGCCGGGCACACGCAACTCGCTCTACGAGAACCCGAACTACCAGGACGTGCCCTTTGCCAAGATGACGCTGGAAAGCATCCTCACGGCCGATCCGAACAACCCGACGGTTGATCCGGTTCCCTATGTGGGCGTCCAGTTCGCGGCCATCCCCGAATTCGCGGGTGTCGCCGGCCAGGTCGGTCAGGAATTCTCGGCCGCTCTTGCCGGTCAGCAGACCGCCGAAGAGGCGCTGGCCAAGGCACAGGCCCTGACCGCAGACGAGATGGAAGCCGCAGGTTACTGAGGCTTCCTCCCCCGGCCAGAGGGCGGCGCCAAGACCGCCTCTGGCCACCCCAACCCTCATCCGGCCAATATTCGTGATGGCGGCACAAGGTCCGCCGACAATGGAGGTGTGTCATGGCTACACAGCATTCACGATCCGCAGCGCGCATCATGATGGCACCGGCAGTCATTCTGCTTCTCGGCTGGATGCTCGTGCCGCTGACAATGACCCTGTACTTTTCGTTCAAGAAATACCTGCCCCTTCGCGGCGGCGACCTGGGCTGGGTCGGTTTCGACAACTACGCCCGGTTCCTGTCGTCCAGCGCCTTCTGGCCCAGCGTGCAGGCCACGCTGGTGATCGTGGGGGGCGTCCTGCTCATCACCGTCATCTTCGGCGTCCTGCTCGCATTGCTGCTGAACCAGCCGATGTGGGGCCAGGGCATCGTGCGCATCCTCGTGATCGCGCCGTTTTTCGTCATGCCGACCGTATCCGCGCTGGTGTGGAAGAACATGTTCATGGACCCGGTGAACGGTCTCTTTGCCCATCTGTGGAAATTCTTCGGGGCCGAGCCGGTTTCGTGGCTGTCCGAGGCATCGCTGCAATCGATCATCCTGATCGTAAGCTGGCAGTGGTTGCCCTTTGCCACGCTGATCCTGCTCACCGCGATCCAGTCGCTCGACCGTGAACAGCTCGAAGCGGCAGAGATGGACGGCGCGCCGCCGCTGTCCCGTTTCGGCTATATCACGCTGCCGCACCTGTCGCGGGCAATCACGGTGGTGGTGCTGATCCAGACGATTTTTCTGCTGTCGATCTTCGCCGAGATCTTTGTGACCACCCAGGGCTCGTTCGGAACCCGGACCCTGACATACCTGATCTATCAGCGCGTTCTGGAAAGCCAGAATGTCGGATTGGGCTCCGCCGGTGGCGTCTACGCCATCATCCTCGCCAACATCGTTGCGGTCTTCCTGATGCGCATCGTCGGCAAGAACCTGGACGCATGAGGAGGCCGCCATGGCACGCGCAGTAACGACACGACGCAAGGCCCTGAACACGGCAGTCGCCTGGGGCATTGGGTTCCTGATCTTCTTTCCGATCCTGTGGACGATCCTGACCAGCTTCAAGACCGAGGCCCAGGCAATCAGCGACCCGCCGGTATTCCTGTTCTTCGACTGGACACTGGAAAACTATGCGGTTGTGCAGGAACGCTCCGACTACATGCGGTTCCTGTGGAACTCGGTGATCATCGCGGGTGGCTCGACCCTGCTGGGGATCATCGTCGCCGTTCCGGCGGCCTGGTCGATGGCCTTCGTGCCCTCCAAGCGGACCAAGGACATCCTGCTCTGGATGCTCTCGACCAAGATGCTGCCCGCGGTCGGCGTGCTCTACCCGATCTACCTGATCTTCATCAAACTCGGGGTTCTGGATACGCGGGCGGGGCTGGTCGTGGTGCTGATGCTCATCAACCTGCCGATCATCGTCTGGATGCTCTACACCTATTTCCGCGAGATACCCGGCGAGATCCTCGAAGCGGCGCGGATGGACGGTGCCTCGCTGAAAGAGGAAATCCTCTATGTGCTCACGCCGATGGCGATACCCGGCATCGCGTCGACCCTGCTGCTGAATGTCATTCTGGCGTGGAACGAAGCGTTCTGGACCCTGAACCTGACCGCGGCCAAGGCTGCGCCGCTGACAGCCTTTATCGCCAGCTATTCCAGCCCCGAAGGGCTGTTCTATGCCAAGCTGTCCGCCGCCTCGACCATGGCCATTGCGCCGATCCTCATCCTCGGCTGGTTCAGCCAGAAGCAACTCGTAAGCGGCCTGACCTTCGGCGCGGTGAAATAAGGAACCTGATCATGGGACAAATCAAACTCGAAAATGTCACCAAGAGCTTCGGCGCCACCGAAGTGATCCCGCCGCTGGACCTGACCATCGAGGATGGCGAGTTCACCGTGTTCGTCGGCCCGTCGGGCTGCGGCAAATCCACGTTGCTGCGCCTGATCGCGGGGCTCGAGGATGTCACCTCGGGCACCATCCAGATCGACGGCGCCGACGCGACGCATGTGCCGCCCGCGAAGCGCGGCCTGGCGATGGTGTTCCAGTCCTACGCGCTCTACCCCCACATGTCGGTGCGCAAAAACATCGCGTTTCCGATGAAGATGGCGGGCGTGCCCGAGGACGAACAGAAACGGCGCATCGACGGCGCTGCGGCGGCGCTGAACCTGACCGACTATCTGGACCGGCGCCCGGGCCAGCTCTCTGGCGGACAACGGCAACGGGTCGCGATCGGACGGGCCATCGTCCGCGAACCGGCGGCCTTTCTGTTCGACGAACCGCTGTCAAACCTCGACGCCGCGCTGCGGGTGGGGATGCGGCTCGAAATCTCGGAGCTGCACAAACGCCTCAGCACGACGATGATCTACGTGACCCACGATCAGGTCGAAGCCATGACCATGGCGGACAAGATCGTCGT
>CAYGNB010000369.1:0-3301 GCA_964351135.1 uncultured Rhodobacterales bacterium
TGGGACCGTTCGGACGGGTGCGCAAAGGCTAGGCGGATCTCGGTGCTCATGTCCCCGTATTCCTGGACGTTGGTGCCGCGCAATCTGGCGCGTGTCGATCCTTGTAACAGGCCCTGCAACGCCGTGCCATGGGTCAAAAGCGGTGAAAGCCCATGACAACGGGTGTCACGGGACAATTCAGCGTTCGTATCGGGCTATAGCCGCAGCGGACCGGAACATCCGCACAGGCACCGGTTCATGCGCCGTCAGTGGCGATAGAACATGTGCACACCGATCTGGGCGGTGCGTGTAAACGTCCGCGACCAGCGCGGCCGAACGGCGGTGGTGTGATAATGCGTCGCCCCGGCGGTCAGATCGGCCACGGCTCCGTCGATGACCGCGCGCGCAACCTTGGACACGCGTTCGAAGGCTTTCTTCTCGCGAATAACCTCTTTGTGCCCGTCGCAGGTATAGGTGAACTGGCACTGGAATTTCTTGCCGGTCCCCTGACGGATCACACCGCAGAGCGAATTCGGATAGCGCTGCGATGCCACCCGGTTCATGATCACTTCGGCAACGGCGAACTGGCCCTTCACGGTCTCGCCACGTGCCTCGAAGTAGAGCGCCTCGGACAGGCATTCCCAGTTTTCATCACCGGCAGCCTTGGGCTGCGCATCCAGCCATGCGGTCGAATAGCTGACCGGGCCGGGTTTTGATTTCGGGGTTTCCTGCGCCGCACCGCCCAGCAGAGCACGCAGCGGATTGACTTCGCGACGCGTCACCGCGCCGGTTTCGTCCACGGTAATTGCATCCGTGACCGGGTTGGACCGGATCGCCTTGCGCTCGACCCTGGGCTGAAGCCCGTCGCGACCGGCACGGTCTTCGCGCGTGGTTTCCGCAGATGTAATTGCAGGCAGCGCGGCAGCACAAATCAGCGCGAAGGCGCCAAAAAATCGTTTCATCATATTCCCAATCCCCAGGTTCGGGCCAGCTCGGCGCCGAACTCCCCCCGGTGCGCAGCGCCGAGGTCGGTTAACTCACAGGTTACCAAAGGTCCACCCGGGGGCCGGAACCGGGCGGGAAACGGCAGAAAATTGCCTGAAAATTCAGTGGGAAAGGTCCGAATCGGCCTCGAATTTTACTAGATATTGGGCCTGTCAGCAGACTCGTCGCCGATCTTGTGGCGAATGGCCAACTGTGCGGCAGCTAGCCGCGCCACCGGAACCCGAAAGGGGGAACAGGAGACATAGTCGAACCCGGCGGCCCGGCAAAATGCGATTGATTCGGGGTTTCCGCCATGTTCGCCGCAGACGGACAGGGTGATTCCCGGATGCGCGCCGCGACCGCGTTCGACGCCGAGCCGCAGCAATTCGCCCACCCCGTCGATATCGAGCACATGGAACGGATCCTCGGGAAACACCCCCTTCTGCACATAAGCCGACATGAAGCGCCCCGCATCGTCGCGCGACAGCCCATAGGTCATCTGGGTCAGGTCGTTGGTTCCGAACGACAGGAACGCGCAATGCGGCGCGATCTCGTCGGCGCGCAACGCCGCGCGCGGCGTTTCCACCATGACGCCCAGCCGGTAATCGAAATCGCGGCCGGCCTCTGCGCGCACGGCGACGGCAACCGCGTCGATCCGGGCCTTGACCAGTTCCACCTCACGACGGGCCGAAACGAGCGGGATCATGATTTCGGGCACCACCGACGCGCCATCGCGGCTGGCCTCGATCGTCGCCTCGAAAATGGCACGGGCCTGCATGTCGTAGATCTCGGGCACGGTCACGCCCAATCGCACCCCGCGCAGACCCAGCATCGGGTTGTATTCGACCATCGCGTCGACCCGGCGGGTCACATCCGACACCGGCAGGTTCAACGCATCCGCCAGATCGCGCTGGCCCACCCGCGTCGTCGGCAGGAATTCGTGCAACGGCGGGTCGAACAGGCGGATGCAGACCGGCTGGCCCTCCATGATGCGGAACAGCTGCGCGAAATCGGCCCGCTGCATCGGCAGCAGCCGTTCCAGCACCGCCGCGCGGCCTGCGGGCGTCTGGGCAAAGATCATCTCACGCATGACCGTCAGCCGACCCGGTTCAAAGAACATGTGCTCGGTCCGGCACAGCCCGATCCCCTGAGCATCGAAATTGCGCGCGGTCTGCGCATCCGCCGGCGTGTCGGCATTGGCCCGGATCCCAATGTCGCGTTCCGCGTCGGCCCAAGCCATCAGGGTGCGGAAACTGTCGTCGAGCGCCGCCTCGAGCATGGCCGGTTCGCCCGCAAGCACCTGCCCCGAGGTTCCGTCGATGGTGATCAGGTCGCCTTCGCGCAGGATGCGCCCGTCGGGCGCCATGATCTGTTTCTTGCGAGTCTGGAACCGCAGATCCGAAACACCGACGATACAGGGCAACCCCAGACCACGGCCGATCACCGCCGCGTGGCTGGTCATGCCGCCCTTCTCGGTCAGAACCGCAGCGGCCGCATGCATCCCGCGTACATCCTCGGGGACAGTTTCGCGGCGCACCAGCACGCAGGCTTCGCCGCGCGCCGCACTGGCCTGTGCCTCGGCGGCGGTAAACACGATCCGCCCCGTGGCCGCACCGGGGCTGGCGGCGATACCGGTCGCCAGCAAGTCGCGGCTCGCCTCGGGGTCGACCTGCCGGTGCAACAACTCGTTCAGCCCGTGCGGTTCGACACGCAACAGCGCCTCCTGCCGCGGGATGATACCCTCTTCGGCCAGACGCACCGCGATCTTGACCGCCGCGCGCGGCGACCGTGGCACCCGCATCCCGTCGAGGATATGCACCTGACCGTTGGCAATGACGAATTCAACCTGCATCTCGGCGCGCAACTGCCGCCGCATCAGCGCCGCATGTTCCCGCAGCGCGTCGAAGGCCTCGGGTGCAACATCCTGCAACGCTGTCCCGCGACTGTCGGACGCCAGGTACAGCGATCCGGAGCCATCGCCCAGCGCCTCGCGGCCCTGGCTCTGACGCAGATAACGCCCCGTGACCTGCTTGTCGCCGGTCACGGTGTTGACCAGCTGGATAACGCCCGAACCGCATTCGCCCGGACCGACGCCGGGGATCATCTCCTGCACGACGAGCCCCAGCCCGGCTTCGGCGGGCGCGCCCTTGGCCTGACGCAGCAGCCGCGCCGACGTGCCGTCCCAGGCCCGCGCCATCGACCGCAGCACACCGGCGAGCTGTTCGCCCCGATTCTGCGGAAACGGTTCGTCCGCCTCGTCCTCATAGGCATTCAGTGCCACGGCCAGCGCCTCGGGTCCGGTCCCGTCGATATGTTCGAACTCGTCCGGGTCGAGCCG
>CAYGNB010000370.1:0-3301 GCA_964351135.1 uncultured Rhodobacterales bacterium
ACGGTTTCGCCGCCCTTGAGCAGGTAGCGCCCGATCAGGTCGGCAGCCGACAGGTCGTCATGGCACGCCACGGTATAGAGCGGCCGCCCCAACCGCGCCGCCATATGGGTGACGAACCGGGTCTTGCCACAGCCTGTCGGCCCCTTGAGCAGCACCGGCAGGTTGTTGGCGCTGGCCGCCTCGAACAGGGCGCATTCGTCGCCCTGTTCGAGATAGAAGGGGGCGTCCGCCGCCCCCTCCGTCGGATGTGCATATGCGTTCATCCGGTTCACTCCGCTGCGATGTGATCAGGGTCGGTTTCGAGCCGCTGACGCTCGATCGGGCCGGGGCGGACCACTTCGCGGCGAGGCATGAAGATCGCGTAGAGGTACAGGAGAACCCCCAGCAGCACCACCAGCCCGGCGCCAAAACGCATCCAGTAGAAAATGGCGATGCTGTCCTGAACGTCCATGTAGTAATCACCCACCACGCGCTGCATATGCGTCTGCACGGTCCCGGCAAAGGTCAGCGTGAAGGTCATGAACACCATGCCGCCGGACATCAGCCAGAACGACGCCATGTTCAGCACCTGATTATACGGATCGCGCGCCTTGAGGATCGGCATCGCATAAGAGAACACCGCGAGGTTCAGGCAGACATAGGCGCCGAAAAAGGCCAGGTGCCCGTGCGCGGCGGTGATCTGGGTGCCGTGGGTGTAATAGTTCACCCCGTGCAGCGTGTGCAGGAACCCCCAGACACCGGCACCGAAAAATGCCAGCGTGGCGCAACCTAGGCTCCACAGCAGCGCGGCCTTGTTGGGGTGGTCCCGGCGGCCCTTCCAGACCATGACGAAGGCAAAGCTCATCATCGCGAAGAAGGGGATCACCTCGAGCGACGAGAAGATCGACCCGATCCACTGCCAGTAACCCGGCGCACCGATCCAGTAATAGTGGTGCCCGGTGCCGAGGATGCCGGAAAACAGCGCCGCGGCCACGATGACATAAAGCCATTTCTCCACCACCTCGCGGTCCACGCCGGTCAGTTTCAGCATCAGATAGGCCAGGATCGACGCCATGATCAGTTCCCAGACACCTTCGACCCACAGGTGGACCACGTACCACCAGTACATCTTGTCGAGCGACAGGTTGGCCGGGTTGTAGAAGGCGAACAGGAACAGCAGCGCCAGCCCCCACAGGCCCAGCAACAGGATGTTGCTGATCGCGGTCTTGCGCCCCTTCAGCACCGTCATGGAAATATTGAACAGGAACATCAGCGCAGCGACGACGATGCCCGCCTTGACCCATTTGGGCTGTTCCAGGAATTCGCGGCCTTCCTTGCCCAGCAGCCAGTGGCCCTCGAACAGGTTGAACACATAGGTCAGCACCACGCCCAGCGTGCCGACCACCAGAATGATCAGCTGCAGATAGGCCAGCGTCGGCGAATGGATCTCGCGTTCGGCCTCTTCCGGGATCAGGAAATAGGCCGCGCCGAAAAAGCCCAGCAGCAGCCAGACGATCAGGCTGTTGGTGTGCAGCATGCGGATGATGTTGAACGGCAGCAGTTCCGACAGCGTGCCGGGCATGACATAGACGAAGCCGGCCAGCAGCCCGCCGAGGATCTGGATCGCGAACAGCCCCAGCGCGACGGCGAAATAGGCATAGGCGATTTTCTGAGAGTCGTATTTCATCGGGTCCCTACCTTTCTCAGCCCGCGTCGTTGGGCGGCCAGCCCTGCGCATCAATGGTGTCCGCCCAGAGCAGGAAATCGCTGAGTGCGCGGTATTCCTCGTCGGTCAGGTCGAACAGCGGCATCTGCCGGCGGCCCTCGATGCCGGTGGGCATTGCCTGCATCCATGCCTTGAGCGTCTCGAACGCCGCGTCAGGGTCGCCCTCGACCCCCCAGCGGGTCATCACGTTGGCCAGTTCCGGGGCGAAATAGGCGCCTTCGCCCAGCAGCGAATGACAGTTGATGCAGGCGTGCCGTTCCCAGATGTGTTTCCCCTTGATGACGCTTTCGCTCAGGGTCTCGGCATCGGTCGAGGTGGTCACGATGTAGCGGTGCGAATGGGCTGTCAGGCCCACGAATATGATGATGAAGAACAGGGACCCGCCGAAAAATATGTTTCGGGCCATGCTCTTGGTCATGACTTCGCGCATTGCGCTCTCCTTCTGCGCTGCGTGTGTGGTGGGAAATCGCTACGCCCCGCCGGGGGCGGTCGCCTTAACGAAAGTCAAGATTGACGTTTTTCGCCCGCCGCCCGCAGGGGGCGGGGATCAGACAGTTGCCCCCTGCCCGCGCGGCGGGCGCGGGGTGCAGATCATCGGCCCCAATGCTGCCAGAAACAGGGTGAACCCCACGATCCACAGCGCGCCGGCGCCCAGCATCAGCGGGAAATAGAGATCGCCCGCCAGTTCCGATCCCAGCCAGCGGATCAGCGCCGCCGCCGCGACCAGCGCATAGGCGACCGCGACCGGCCCCGGCGCCACCAGCGCGCGGCCGGTATGGCCGAGGATCGCGCGGCTCATCACCGCCAGCGTCATGCCACCGACCGCGCCGATACCCAGCATGTGCAGCGCGCCGACCTCGCTGCCCCGCCCCAGGTTCGCCAGCCCCCACATCACCAGCCCCGCACCCAGGAACGCGATGCCCAGATGCAGCGCCCAGAGAATCGGCTGGTTCCAGGTCCAGCGCCCGGCCCAGGTGGCGAGGCGGGCGAATTGCAGCAATCCCGCCACCACGGCCACCGCCCCGGTCAGCGCCTCGGGCGCCCGCGCCAGCAGCAGCACCGGCACGGCGGCGACCAGCAGTACGGCGGGGCGCTCGATGGCCGGGTGGCTGACGGGCCAGCGGGCCTCGTCCACGCCCGCGCGTTTCATCGCGTTGCGGGTAAAGGCCGGGGTGACGCGCCCGCCCAGAACCGCGATCATCGCGCACAGGCCGAACAGGCCCACCCGCATACCCAGCGCCAAAGTGTCCTCCGTCAGGCCGGTCCATTCGAGGTGAACCAGCAGATTGCCCGCCCAGATCAGGGTGACAAAGGCCAGGAACACCATATTCTGCGGTTTGGGCCGACGGATCAGCTGCATCGCGATCTTGAACGCCAGCAGCGGCAGGAATGACAAATCCGCCACCGCCACCAGGACCGGCGGCAGATACCCGGCGAACCAGACCGCGACCCGCCCCGCCAGCCACAACCCGGTGGCCAGCGCGATGAACCGCTGCGGCGCGGATTTCGCCCCGGTCCAGTTCGGCACCGCGGTCAACAGAAACCCGCCCAGCGCCGCGGTCGCATAGCCAAAGATCATCTCGTGCCCGTGCCACA
>CAYGNB010000371.1:0-3263 GCA_964351135.1 uncultured Rhodobacterales bacterium
CCAATTACATCGTCGTGTCGTCGCTGATGGCCGGGGTGGTGGTCGAACTGGGCGCGCAGTCCGGGCTGATCGTGCCGCTGATCGCCGTGCATCTGTTCGTGTTCTATTTCGGCATCATGGCGGACGTGACGCCGCCGGTCGGGCTGGCCAGTTTCGCCGCGGCCGCCGTGTCGGGGGGCGACGCGATCCGCACCGGTTTCACCGCCTTTTTCTACAGCCTGCGCACCGTGGCGCTGCCATTCGTGTTCATCTTCAACACCGATCTGTTGTTGATCGATGTGGGGTGGGTGCAGGGGATACTGGTGGCTGTCACCGCCTCGATTGCGATCCTCATATTCACCGCGGGAACCATGGGGTGGTTCATCACCCGGTCGCGCATCTATGAAAGCGTGGCGCTGATCCTGATTGCCTTTGCGCTGTTCCGGCCCGATTTTTTCATGAACCGGATCATGCCGCCCTTTGCTGCGGTCGAGCCCACCGAACTCGTCCAGGCGCTGGAACGCGCCCCCGAGGGCGGCGAGTTGCGGATGATCGTCGCGGGCCCCGATTTCGATACAGGCGAGGCGAAAGATACCACGCTGGTGCTGAATGTCGGCTCCGAAGCGACGGGTCAGGAACGGCTCGATGCGCTGGGGCTGATGCCGCTGGAAGAGGACGGGGTGATGAAACTGGATGAACCCATGTTTGGAACCCCGGTGGCCGAAAAACTCGAAAGCTTCGATTTCTACGGCGACGATCCGGTCAAAATCGTATCGCTCAGGGCACCGGCCAGCCAGTGGCCGAAGGAACTGGTGTTCATCCCGGCGCTGATCCTGCTGGGTCTGGTCGCCTTCCTTCAAAAGGCCCGCGCCGGCAAACAGGGAGAACCCGCATGACAAAGTCCGTTCTTTGCGCGGTCGATATCAGCAATGGTGAAATCGACGCGCCGGTCATCCGGCAGGCGGCCAAGCTGGCCGATCTGGACGGGGCGCAGCTCGATGTGATCACGGTTGTGCCCGATTGGGGAAAGTCGCTTGTGGCCTCGTTCTTCGAGAGTCACCACCACGATCACGTGGTGCAGGAGGCGGACCGTCAATTGCGCGACCTTTGCGTGAAAGTGCTGGGCGAGGACCGCAATGCCTCGGTCCGTCACGTGGTTGCCACCGGCACCGCCTATGAGGCGATCCTGAACACGGCCGACAAGGCCGGGACCGACCTCATCGTGATCGGCGCCCACAAGCCGGATTTCAAGGACTATCTGCTGGGTCCGAATGCGGCCCGGGTGATCCGGCATTCGTCCTGTTCTGTCTACGTGGTGCGCTGACCGCGCCGGGGGCTAGCCGTCAACCGGCGTCAACAGCACCACGTAGAAGGCCTGATCGAAATGCTTGATCGGGCTGATCGTGGCGTTGAAACTGCTTAACCGCTGGTGCTGCAGGTGATGGCACCGGGTGACGCTGGGCATACCGTGGCGCAGCGCATCCTCGGGCGTTTCATCGAATACCAGGTCGAGCCCGGCATAATCGAACACCGTACGATCCCATGGCCCGTACCCGCCCCGATCGAATGCGATCCGCGCGGGCTTGTTGGCATAGCGCACCTTCGATTCGTCGTCGACGATCAGCACCGGCACCGGCAGGACCTCGAGCCCGGGTTGCAGCGCGTTTTCGGGTGTATTCAGCACCAGTAATTCGTTCACGGCGCCATCCGCGTCGCGCACCGGTATCACGGCCCGCCGCCAGGTTGAGACGAACACCTGCCGGGGCGGTTGGTGAACGGTCAGCACCGGTTCCTCGCGGGCGCAGGCCGCCAGGTAAATTGCGAGAAAGAAATCACTGATGTAACCCGGGAAATCCCGTGTCGTTGCGCCGGTCATATTCTTGCCGTGATGCCGCGCGATGCCTTCCCCGTAATGAAGGTAGGTGAACGCGGCTTCTCCGGGCAATCGGCGCACATGCATCAGCCAGTCGCGCATGGTTCCAAACGTTCTCAGCGACAGATTCCGTGACTGCAGCAACCCGTCCTCGCCGCACATCGGGCGGCAGGCAACTGCGAATCTGGACACCAGACTGCTGCCGACCATACGCAGATCCGGGGACCACTGGATGAAAGGCGGCGGCTCGCCCTTATCGGTAAACAGCCGATTGACCGGAGCGTAGTCGTCGCGCACAAGGGCGCTGGCAACGTCGGGCCCTGCACTCGTATCACTGTCAATCGGCATTGGCTGGGTCCTTCATAGCTCAGCCGCGTTGAAGACCATAATACACAATGTTTTCTGAGCGGTTAACGCTGACTGTTGGCGGTAACGGTTTGTTTATGGATGTGCCCGTTCAGAGCGGCGTTTCGGCGGAAATGCGCCGGTTCTGCTCATCGGTCCGCGTTTCAGTACCCGGTCATTTCGAGGTACCCGCGCCCATGGTGGCTGCCTGTTACCCGCACCGGGCCTTCCCAATAGGCAAAGGACGTGCCCATCCAGCTTTGCGGGTTGAGTGCTGTGACCTCAACATCAACGCCGTTTTCAGGCAGGTGCAAGCTCCACACGGTCGGAATCTCGCGTCCCGCCACGTTGGCCTGCTGCAGGGGGGCAACGATCAGCGCGCCGTCGGGCAGGGCGGTGGCCCGTCCATCCGCCGCGATCCAAGTGGCCGAGGTGAAATCGCCGTCACCACGCAGGCGGAACCCCATCACCTTGTCGCCGCTGTCGAAGGACAGCGAGAACCAGTCCCAGCCCTCCTGCGACGCCGATAGGGGTTGCGACGACCATTCGCGATCGAACCAGCCGTTTCCGGTGACTTCCACCGGCCCATCCGGCAGATGCAGGGTCCCGCTGACGCGATAGAAGGGTTGCGAGTAGTAGTGGCTGGCCTGACCGTCGCGGGATTTGACCGAATACCCGCCATCGCCATGCAGAACCAGCGGGGAGTCCCCGGCGTTGAGCGTCAGATCATACCCGAATCCATCCCCGCGCGCGGTCAGGGACAGCGCGGAAATGCCATCCCCGTCAGTGCCTTGCATCACCCAGTCGTCGATATGGGCCGAAAAGGGCACGGCCTGCACCCCGGCCTGACTGATTCCGCCCCGCGCGAGCTTTTCGGCAAAGAAGTGGCGGGTTGGTGTCGTCAGTCCGGCATGGCCGAACCAGATCTGGGGGCTGTTCCAGCCCGCGGCCTCGCCCGGCGCCAGCGCGGCCCGGAACAGGGTCCATTGGACCCCATAGTCGCGACCGTCTGCGCCGTCGAGCGTGGCGGTCAGATACCACCACTCGATGCGGAAATCCGGGTGCG
>CAYGNB010000372.1:0-3255 GCA_964351135.1 uncultured Rhodobacterales bacterium
AATGGCAACGGTCGCCGCCGCGTCAATCACATGCACTTGCATGTCAAGAAATATAGACTTAGTGAAATACTCGGATTCGCTCCGCTACGCCTATTGCCAGGGCCAGCCAGGCTATCGAACAGATTATCTGGGGGTTCTCATGGCCTATCGCTTCAACACGGCACACGCCGGTCTTCTGTGTGGTACAGCGTTGGCGCTCTGCGTCGGCATTCCGGCGCTTGCGCAGGATCTGGACGCGGAAACCGCAACTGCAGATCCGAATGTCATCTCTCTCGATCCGATCGAGGTGCGGCAGGAAGATGCAAAGGGCGATGCCGCCGATCGGGCTTCGTCGGTTTACGTCGCCGATGCCGAACTCGAACAGGCGCGGCTGGGTGATTTGCGCGACCTGTTTGCCGGAATCGCCAACGTGTCCGTCGGGGGTGCGATCCCGCTCACGCAGAAGATCTTTGTCAACGGGATCGACATGCTGAATCTGGCGATTTCAGTGGACGGGGCAATGCAGAACAACCGCGCCTTCCACCATGTCAGCGCGAATGTCTTCGACCCCGGCCTGCTGAAGTTTGTACGCGTCGACCCCGGTGTCGCCGCAGCCGATACAGGTCCAAACGCCGTAGCGGGCGCCGTGGTCATGGAAACCGTGGACGCGGGCGATCTGCTGGCGGACGGTCAGGCCGTCGGGGGCAGCGCGCGTGGATCCTATGCAAACAATGGCGATACATGGAATGGTGCATTGACCCTGGCCGGGCGCGCGCAGGGTTGGGAACTGCTGCTCTACGGTCGCAGGGCCACCGGCGACGATTACGTCGACGGCGACGGGACCACCATGACCGGGACAGCGGCGGACCTAACCTCGGGATTGGCCAAGGTAGCCTACGAGTCCGACACCGGGCACCGCCTGGAACTGTCCGCGCAAAAACTGTGGGACAGTGCATTGCGCAATTTCCGCGCCAATTTCGGCCCCGGATCGGGGCCTCTGGTGCAGTATGACACCGAACGCTCAACCTATGCCTTTTCCTACGAATTCACGCAGGGCGGCGGCATGTGGGACCCCGAAATCGTGCTGGGCTACTCGGAAAGCCTCGTGAACGCACCGCTTTATGAAAAGAGCGAAGGCACGACCAACACCTTGTCGGCCAAGGTTCAGAATACGTTCCACCTGTCCGAATTCGACACGATCGTCGCCGGGATCGACTACTATGATCGCACGGGGAAGTACCAAAGCGACATCACCACCATGCCGCAGGAAGAGCAGTCCAAGAATGTCGGTCTGTTCGTTCAGGCCCGTTTCGAGCCGACCGACCGCTGGAAGATTTCGACCGGCTTCCGCTATGACTATCAGGACTTCGACACCGTCGGGGCAAACTTCAGCGACAGTCATTCCGGGGCGAGCGGCAATGTTTCGGCTGTCTACGCGGTGACTGACGAACTGTCGCTGCGCGCCGGATATTCGAACGTTTTTGGCGGCCTGCAGATCGAGGACAACTATCAGTACTGGCAGATGAGCTATCCCGGTTACACATGGGACTACAGCAACCTGAAGCCGTCACGATCCCAGAATGCAAACATCGGCGCCGACTGGTCACGCGGCGGGCTGAACATCGGCGGCGAATTGTTCTGGACCGAGATCAGGAATGTGCGCGACGGCGATCAGAACTTCGACTTCGAGGCCCGGGGCCTCAATCTCTATGCCACGCTGGGTTGGGCCGATGGCTTTGCCCGCCTGACCTATTCCAACAGCGAAACACAGCGCGATGGCGAAACCGCGTCCAGCTATTACCTGCTCGATTATGGGGCGCCGCTGGGTCAGATCGTCGCGCTGGAAGTGCAGCAGGCGTTGCCCCAGTGGAACATGCTGATCGGCGGCAGCGTTGACATCGCCCTGGACTACAGCCCCGATCCGCACAGCGTGTTGGATAGCAGCCCATTGCGGGAACTGGATGGTTATCAGGTCCTGAATCTGTTTGCGGAATACTATCCGCCGGCACTACCCGGCGTGACCCTCCGCGGCCAGGTGCTCAACGTCTTCGACGAAACCTATGCCGACCGGGCCACCTATGGCGGCGACTATCCCGGCTTTGCGACGCTGAACGAGCCCGGCCGGACGTTGATCGTCGAGGCCGTCGCCCGGTTCTGAGCCACGCCCCCCGATGCCCGCGCCCGCTTTCCGGCCGGTTCTAGGGCAGGAGCCGGATCAGTAGTCGCGACAGGTCGTAGGCCTCATCCGTTGTCAGATGCGGGCCAATTTCGGCCTGCATCACCTCCATGTAAACCGGCCAGACCCGTTCGTGCGTGCCCACCCCCTTTCGGGTCAGGAAAAGGAGCTGCTTGCGCCGTCCGTCGGCGACGACCTCGCGGCGCAGGAATCCGTCTTTCTCCAGCCGCGCAACGTGCCGGGATAACGAGTATTGAGGCACGAACAGTGTTTCCTCGATGGCACTCATCAGGCGCCCGCCCGGCCCGGCCCGATCAATCTCAAGCAGGATTTCGTACCAGATCGGATCCTTGATACCATGTGGTTTCAACGCCTTGGCGATGCGTGGGTGGAACTTGCGATGCGCACGCATCAGGTTGAACCACACGCGATTGAACGACACCCTTTCATCGGCATCATCGAAGAACCGGGCGTTGTCAGTGGGCTGCTTTCCGGAAGCCACGGAAGTCACCTGTCTTGCTGAACGGACGCGAAAATACGCCCGCCGTGTTGAGTAAACCAAATACCGGGATCGCGAAAGCCGGGGCGCAACGGATCCCTCACCCATGAAGCGGTCACAACCCTTTCGGTCGTGTTCGGCCCTTCGCGTGTTCATGATCCGCCCACGGTTCCGCCGCATCTTGTTCACTTGACAAATGGTATGCATGCAGCCTTTATCTCTTCGATTACCGTTACATGCGGCTGAGAACGACAAGGACAACAGAGCTTTCCCAAAGCCCTCCCGGCTGATGGAGACAAGCTTCGGTGGACGACCGGTCAGGTCGCCCGTCCCCGTTAATGCCTTGGCCGCGAGGACAAAACCAGAAACCTGTCCAGCCAGCCTTCCGCCAGCGAGACGCCAGTTCCCCGGAAGGAAACCAGAATGAAGTTTGCTCTACCTTTGGCGCTCGCAAACGGCGCAGTTTTTCTCTTTGCCGCTTCGGCCGCAACCGCACAGGGCATCACGCCCCGCGGCGAGGCGGAACCCGACCTGCCTGAGCCGGCTGGCATCGGGTTCAACTGGGAGGGGGAAATCGAGATCGGGGTCGAAGACCTGTACC
>CAYGNB010000373.1:0-1785 GCA_964351135.1 uncultured Rhodobacterales bacterium
TCGTTCTGCCGCCCGCCTTCCAGCATGTCGCCGCCGTCACCGCCGTCGATCGTGTCGGCCCCGTCATTGCCCGACAGCGTGTCCGGGCCCCAGTCGCCGACCAGATTGTCGGCGGCATTTGTCCCCGAGACGTTCAACGTGGGTGCCGAGAAACTGCGGTTAACCACGATCTCGATGGCGTCCCGCACGTCCTCGGGGTCCAAGGGCCGGCCGTTCGCGCTGGTCAGGATGATGGTTTCGCCCCGATGGGTGATCCGGGCACCGTTGGAGGTGCTCACGATTTCCAGCCGCGTGACATCATAGAGAAAGGGCAGACCGGAGAGGTCGAGAATGTCCTCGGACGGATCGAAGCCGAGGATACGGTCGGTGTGCCCGTCGCTGACCAGCACATAGCGGTCGGCGCCGCCCTGTCCGATCAGCCGGTCGGCGCCGTTGCCATCCATCAGAATGTCGTCACGCCCCGTACCGGTCAGCGTGTCGCCTCCATCTTCCGCCACCAGCGCCAGGCCGCGTCCGGAAAGCTCGGCACTCAGCACGGTGATGCCGGCCTCGCCCTCGGTGGCGACGAATATCTGCAATTCGCCATTCACCACCGCGATCTCCAGCGCGGTGATGTCATCCAACCCGGCCTCGACCGTTCCCTCGACGCTGGCCAGATGCACCAGCCGCCCATCGGGCATGAGTTCGAAAAGCGTGATGCCGCCATCGCCACCGGCGGCGACCACGTAGGTGTGGCCGTCATGGTTAACCGTCTCCACCCTCTGAACATTGCCGAAGCGCGAATATCGGGTGTCGAGCACATGGTCGGTGGGCGTGAGTCCGCCGCTCTGATCCACCCGCATTACGCTCAATGCACCAGACTCACCGTGCGACGGTTCGGAGGCCACGATGATGAACTGACCCTCCGCCGTCTCGGCGACCGCGATGTCGGTCGGCACCATGATTCCGAGGCCGCTGGAGGGGCCGATGCTGTCGCCGGGGCGGGGCGCGCCGCTGCCAACGCGATAGGCGGTGACCCCGTATTCGGTCTGGCTGGCCACGATCACGATGTCGCTGCCGCCCACGCGCACCGTGGCCATCGCCCCGATCGTGTCGGCATGGGTGGTGTGGGTGTCCCTTACCTCGCCGCTGCTGCGCAGCCGGTCGTCCGCCCCGACCTCGTAAACCGAAAACCCCGGCTGTTCCGGGTCGGCGAGCACCAGTCGCCCCGCCTGGGTTTCCGCCGCAACCGCCGGCGAGACGCCGAATGGCGCCCCGCCCATGATCTTGCGGCCGCCAATCTCGCCGCCGCTGCCGATCCGGTAGGAGACGATGCCGTTCACGGTGAGGCCCGCGACATAGACGCGAGGCACGCCCCCGTCATCGGAAACGAACAGATCATAGCCCGAACCCGACACCGCATTGCCGGAAAAGAAGGTCTGGTCCTCGAATTGCGGCAACCGGTTTTCGCGCAGCCGGTAGGAGACGAGCCCCCCCTCCGGCCCCGACACCGATACCAGCATCGGCCCGCCCGGACCGTCGACGATTTCCATGTCGCTGATCGCCGTATCCAGCGTGACCTGACCGGTCGCGATCCTGCCCCTGATCTGCACCTGCACCGCACACACCCCGATTTGTAACCCGGGGCGACCCTGACGAAGGAACGGGGCAGGCGGCGGATTGGGTTTGCGGCGAAAGCGTGAAAAACCCGTCGGAATTTATCCGACGGGTCTTCGGTGATATCCCGAGGATCGCGCGGCCGTCTCAGAACCGGGCGGCCAGATCCTCCAGTCCATCGGGGGGCGA
>CAYGNB010000373.1:1885-3233 GCA_964351135.1 uncultured Rhodobacterales bacterium
CCGCGTCGCGCTCCACATCGCCCGCGATCCAGTCGCATGCGATCGCCTCGCGCGGCAGGGTCGCGCCTTTCGGGATGGGTGAGAAATCGAAATCCTCGCCATTGATCGTCAGCGTGTCGCCCGTGACCGCCAGGTCCACCCGATCTTCACGGCGCATGGGGGAAAAGATGATCTGCATGTCGTTCTCCTCAGAACCAGCGGCCAAAGGCAAAGACCTTGACGTTGTTCGCCTCCGACGTTCCGTCCCAGGTGCCGGCCGCCCCCTGCACCCGATACAGGTTGAAAACCGCCGAGGACGTCCCGGTGGGGAAAGTCACGAGCTGCCCGACATCCCTCAGGAATACATTGGTATAGTCGCTCGTCTGGTTCGACAGGTTCACGGCCCGGAAGGGAGCCTCGGAAAAAACCGCCGGGAAGTTCCAGGAACAGGACAGGATGTTGGCCGAGGCATAGGTCAGGCTGACGGTATCGCAGCAGATCTGCGTCCCGTCCGCGAACCGCACGTAATCGCCGTTGGCGTTGCTGCCGCGTTCGATGACGGCGCCTGTCGGATTGCCCGCCGCCTGCCCGACCGTGCCAAGCAGGTTGCCGGGCCCGTACCCGAAATCGGCCCGCATCAGCCGCCCGGGCGTGGTGTCGGTCTGGTCTTGCTGCACAGCATCCCCGACCACCTGAAATCCGATCTCCACCTCCTGCGCCGCCGCGTCGGCCTTCATCGCATTGTGCCAGGCGGTGCCGTCGTCGCTGACCTTGATCGAAAACGCCGTGTCCCCGGTCAGCCCCATTTCGGCATGACCCGTCCAGTTCGACTGGAAAAGCAGGCTGGCCGTGTCGCCCGCACCGGCCTTGTTCACCTTCATCCGGTGTCCTGCGCCGGCATGGCTGAAAAGGCTCGCGTCTGCAGCCACGGCCAGCCTGTTTGTGGCATCCGAACTGGTGCCGATCCCGACGCCGTCGAGGTTGTCCAGGCCCGGCACCACCTCGGTCCAGTCCGCGCCATCGTAGACCTTGAACTGCCCCACCGCCTTGTCCCAGGCGCGCCAGCCCTCCCGAGGTGCAAGAAAGAGCCAGGCCTCGGCCACGCGCAGAGCCAGTTGGCCCGCCTGCCCGGCCCAGTCGTCGGTGGGGCTGGCGCCCAACGCGTAAAGCGTGCCTGTCACCGGCTCGAAGGGCGGGGTGTTGACGCCGGTTTCCTCCAGCACGGCCTGCACGAGACCGTCGAGCAGTTGAAGCGCCTCGTTATGGGTAACGTGTTTCTGAGCCTGGGAAGGCTTGATCAGCGGCAGATCAAGGCGCGCGGAAAGATCGGACATGGATGCGGCTCCTTTGAATGGCGCCGCCTGTCTAG
>CAYGNB010000374.1:0-3227 GCA_964351135.1 uncultured Rhodobacterales bacterium
GCATTTGTGACCACGAATTTCAAGAAAAGCCTTGAAGCCTGAGCACGATCAACCAAACTCTAAGACTATAAAGACATGCTTGGCAGCGATACGTCCTGCCAACAGCACAGAAGGAGCACCCGCGTGCCTTCATTCTCGAACACATTGGAACAGGCAATTCACGCCGCGCTTGCGCTCGCCAACGAGCGCCGTCACGAATTCGCGACGCTGGAACATCTGCTTCTGGCGCTGCTGGACGAACCGGACGCCGCCCGCGTCATGCAGGCCTGCAATGTCAACATGGACGACCTGCGCTCCACCCTGACCGAGTTCGTCGACGAGGACCTGTCGAACCTGGTGACCGACATCGAGGGATCCGAGGCGGTGCCGACCGCCGCCTTCCAGCGGGTGATCCAGCGCGCGGCGATCCATGTTCAGTCCTCGGGTCGGACCGAGGTGACCGGCGCCAACGTACTGGTCGCGATCTTTGCCGAACGCGAAAGCAACGCCGCCTATTTCCTGCAGGAACAGGACATGACCCGGTTCGACGCGGTGAATTTCATCGCGCACGGCGTCGCCAAGAATTCCGCCTTTGACGAAGCGCGGCCTGTTACCGGCGCCCCCGAAGCGGACGAGGAAGCCCCCGCTCCGCCCGAGAGCGAACGCAAGGAAAGCGCGCTGGGTAAATACTGCGTCGACCTCAACGCCAAGGCCCGCGAAGGCGGTGTCGACCCGCTGATCGGCCGCGACGACGAAGTGGAACGCTGCATCCAGGTGCTATGCCGCCGCCGCAAAAACAATCCGCTGTTGGTGGGTGACCCCGGCGTGGGCAAGACCGCCATTGCCGAAGGTCTGGCGCGCAAGATCGTGGCCGGCGAAACGCCCGAGGTACTGCTGGGCACGACGATCTATTCGCTCGACATGGGCGCGCTGCTCGCCGGCACCCGGTATCGCGGCGATTTCGAGGAACGCCTCAAGGCGGTTGTCACCGAGCTCGAGGAACATCCCGACGCGGTGCTGTTCATTGACGAGATTCACACCGTGATCGGCGCAGGGGCCACATCGGGCGGGGCGATGGACGCCTCGAACCTGCTGAAACCCGCGCTGCAGGGCGGCAAGCTGCGCACCATGGGGTCGACCACCTACAAGGAGTTCCGCCAGCATTTCGAGAAGGACCGCGCCCTGTCGCGCCGGTTCCAGAAGATCGACGTGAACGAACCCTCGGTCGAGGATTCGGTGAAGATTCTCAAGGGGCTGAAGCCTTACTTTGAGGAACACCACGGCGTGAGATACACCGCCGACGCGATCAGGACCGCCGCCGAACTGGCCGCGCGCTATATCAACGACCGCAAGTTGCCCGACAGCGCCATCGACGTGATCGACGAGGCCGGAGCCGCGCAGCATCTGGTGATCGCCGCGAAACGGCGCAAGACCATCGGCACCAAGGAGATCGAAGGCGTGGTCGCCAAGATCGCGCGAATCCCGCCCAAGAACGTGTCCAAGGACGATGCCGAGGTGCTCAAGGACCTGGAGAAATCGCTCAAGCGGGTGGTGTTCGGTCAGGACAAGGCCATCGAAGCGCTGAGTTCCGCGATCAAACTGGCGCGCGCCGGGTTGCGTGAACCGGAAAAACCGATCGGCAACTACCTGTTCGCCGGTCCCACCGGGGTGGGCAAAACCGAGGTGGCCAAGCAGCTCGCCGATCAGCTGGGCGTCGAACTGCTGCGGTTCGACATGTCGGAATACATGGAAAAACACGCGGTATCGCGCCTGATCGGCGCACCGCCGGGCTATGTGGGCTTTGATCAGGGCGGCATGCTGACCGATGGCGTCGATCAGCACCCGCACTGCGTGCTGCTGCTGGACGAGATCGAAAAGGCGCACCCGGATGTTTACAACATCCTGCTGCAGGTAATGGATCACGGCGAACTGACCGATCACAACGGCCGCACCGTCAGCTTCCGCAACGTGGTGCTGATCATGACCTCGAATGCCGGGGCCGCCGAACAGGCTCAATCGGCTATCGGGTTCGGCCGCGACCGGCGCGAGGGCGAGGACACCGCCGCGATCGAACGGACCTTTACGCCGGAATTCCGCAACCGGCTGGATGCGGTGATCTCCTTTGCGCCACTGCCCAAGGAGGTGATCCTGCAGGTGGTCGAGAAGTTCGTGCTCCAGCTCGAGGTGCAGCTGCTCGACCGCGGTGTCAGCATCGACCTGACCCGCCCGGCAGCGGAATGGATCGCCGACAAGGGGTACGACGACAAGATGGGCGCCCGTCCGCTGGGCCGCGTCATTCAGGAGCACATCAAGAAGCCGCTGGCCGAGGAACTGCTGTTCGGCAAGCTGGCCAAGGGCGGTGTCGTCCGCGTCGGCGTGAAGGACGGCAAGCTGGATCTGAAGATCGACGGTCCGGCAAAGCCGCGCCTGCCCGGCGACAAGCCGCCGCTGCTGACCGCCGACTGATGCCACAAATATGCGGCGCGGCGTCCGACGCCGCCCGCAACATCTGCACCATCGTCCGCAGGTCAAAACGCCCCGAACATCGTGCAGCGCGGTGTCGGGCATATTGGTTTTCGGGCTCCAGGTCGCGCATCGCCCTAGCCGGGATCGCCTGCGCAGCGTTGCCGTTCGCGGTCGGCGCCGACAGTTTCAGCCTCTCGCTGCCCATCGACTGCATCCCCGGTGACACCTGCCATATCCAGAATTACGTCGACCGCGACCCCGGCGATGGCATACAGGATTATCGCTGCGGCGGGCTGAGCTATGACGGACACAAGGGCACAGATTTCGCCCTGCCGACCCGGGCAGCTTTGCGTGACGGTGTCGATGTCCTGGCTGCCGCGCCGGGCATTGTGGCCGCGATCCGCGACGGCATGGCCGACAGTGGAGCGGACGACGCTGCCGGCGACATCGACGGGCGCGAGTGCGGCAACGGTGTGCGCCTGAGCCATGCCGACGGCTATGAGACGCAATATTGCCACCTCGCGCATATGTCTGTTGCCGTCCGTGTCGGACAGGCCGTGGATCGCGGCGAACGGCTGGGTCGGGTCGGGATGTCGGGCCTGACCCAGTTTCCACATCTTCACATGACCTTGCGCCACAACGGTGCGGTGATCGATCCATTTGCGCCGGCCACCGGCGGGTGCGGTGGCGATGGGAAAACGCTTTGGGAAGACCCGCCCGCCTATAGTGCGGGCGGATTGCTGGAGGCGGGGTTCGCCCCTGCCCTGCCCGGCTATGACGCG
>CAYGNB010000375.1:0-3220 GCA_964351135.1 uncultured Rhodobacterales bacterium
CGCGGCGCATGACCGCCGCCATGGCCAGAAAGCGATAGCAGTTATCAGAATCGTGTCTGACCGAGAAAGCGACGCGCTTACTAGAACTGCCCAGTCTGCGTGGTCCGGTCATTCGCCTTAGGGATATCCCTTATGGCCCTCCATTCGCCTTGAGGATAGAGCCCGCCCGGCACCACGGAAGGACCTCACCGATGCTCGATCGATTTGCCACGGACCCCGGTCTTGCAGAAACACGGGTTCAACAACCCTTCGGCGTCTCGGGCTACAAGGACATGAGAACGCGGCTGGCCGAGGTTGCGACCACCGGATTCTGCATCATCATCAATCACACGCCGCTGGGATCGCAGTATTTCGACAGCACCTATCCGGAGGCATGGCAAACGGAATATACTGACAAGAAGTATCTCTGGTCCGATCCTGTCATTGTCTCGGCGATGTTGGCCCGGGACGGGCTGCGCAGATGGTCCGACATCACGATGCCGGACATCAGGAAGGTTCTCCCGGCCGCCGCCAGGTACGGTCTCAACTTCGGCGTCATGATGAGCGCCACGCGCGGTACGAAAAAGAGCCTCCTGTCGGCCGCCCGGCATGATCGCGAGTTCTCCGACGATGAGATCAACGAAGTGCATGAGATGTTTCACAGGATCATCGAACACAGTTCAGATCCGCTCAGGCTGTCGGCGCGGGAGATCAACGTGTTGAAATGCCTTGCGCTCGACATGTCCCAGGACGAGATCGCGTCCAATCTGGGGATTTCCGTTCCGACGGTGAAAGCCCGGCTGAAATCGGCCCGGAAAAAGGCCGGTTCGGAGACCAACTATCGGTTGCTGGCGAAAGCGATGCAAAGCGGCTTGCTGTAGATCCTTCGGTTAACCGCTGCCCAAACTGCGCCATCTATGCCGCAGCGCGGTTCGTCATGAGAACCATGCGCCGCGAGGACGAAATCTGCGGCTTCGGGAGTTCACCTTGTCCGGGCAAACCGACCGCTGCGATGACGGTCGTGGCCCGGGAGTGGCAGAACTTCGAAGGTGGCGTAGTCTCCGGGTGACTCGAGACCCAGCAAACCGGCGGTGGCAACCCCCGAGGAGATTACACAAAGAGCCAGATTGCCGACGACGCGACCTTTCCGTTCCCGGGCGACGAACCGGGTTTGCGATGGCGATCCATTCCTCGTTTGGGCCGTTCGGCCCGGCTTGCCGTGTGTTCTATTTTGGTTATATTGAATACATGTAGAGATGCAGGAAGCCCCATGCCCCGTACCACAACCATGACAGTTCGCGTCAGTGGCGCGCTCAGCGATTTCGTCGCGGCCAATACCGGTGACGATGGTGCCTATGAGAATGTCAGCGAATATATCCGTGACCTGATCCGTCGCGACAAGGAACGCGTGGAGGCGGAAGCCTTCGATCGGCTGAAGGCCGAACTGACCCACGCCTTTGCCGCGCCGGAGGAGAGCTATCAGCCCCTGACGGCGGGTGACGTGATCGCGCGGAACCGGTCCTGACCCGGTGCCCGCCATCCGTATCCAGGAGGCGGCCTCCCACCGCCTCGACGAGATCTACCGCTACACCCGGGACAGGTGGGGTGAGGACCAGGCGGAGAAATACATCACCGGCCTGTTCGCCGCTTTCGACAGGATCGCAGCCCATGATGTCCTTTCAAAACCGATCCCCGCCGAATTTGGCGTGGACGGGTTCTTCTTTCGGTATGAGCACCACTTCGTCTATTGGCGCCATCTCTCGAATGGCGATGTCGGGATCGTGACGATCCTGCATGAGCGTATGCATCAAGCCGGCCGCTTTCGGGATGACTTCGGCATCGGCTGAAGGGTTCGGATTCGAATTGGCGTCGAACATGCACAGGATTTCGCCTCACATGTGGGGCCCTTTGACGCCGGAAAAGGAGAACATTTGTCCTTGGCACCACACCCGTTGTCAAAGCGACGGGGAACCAGCCCGAGGCGACCAGAATCCGGTTTGCGGCTTCCAACGACAATCGGTCGCGTTGAGTCCTGTCAGTCTGTTCGCCGAGCAGCGTGAAACGAGTGGCGGTGGAGATGCGTGTTGTCGACGGGCGGGGAAGCTTCACGGTTTGCGGTCGAAGGTTTGCCCTGGAGAACCGGCGGCACTGACCGGGCGATCCCCATTCATCCGGGTGAGATCCGGATAGACTGCGCCGCAGCTGTTCTGTGATACCACCCCATGAAGGACATGCGGACAGTCCTTTGCGATGATCTGCAGCGCACCGGCAAGCGAGGTGTTGTGCCCGACCAGTTCGATGAAGCGCCGCTTTGGGTAACGGCCAAAGCGCCCGCAGGTTTCACAGGCGATTGTTACCGTCTCCAGCGGATAATCCCATGCGCGCATAATTCTCCTTCAGGTTGTTTTATTCGCCTGCGGCGATCACGCGGAGGCACCAGCTACAGTCGCCAAGTCTGACCCATGGTACTCGCTGGGTCCGGCCCCGCGACCAAGCGGCAACGGGGGAGGGAGATTGCCGCGAATGATCGCCGGGATCGTCACCCGCCGCGCGGGGCCGCTTCGCCGGATCCAAAGATCGCCGTCATCTGGCGCGTGTAGAAGGCCCGCGTGATGGTGGCCCGGTTGCCGGCGTGGCCGTGATAGGCCGACCTGCCGCTTGCGAGCGGCAGACCGGCCCAGATGCGGGCCAGCCTGTCCATGAAACCGGCAAGCGGCAACCGGCCGCCGATGACGTCGTCATACCCGGCATCGGCCAGGAGCAGCGCCGCCATGCGGTCCTGGGTCGCGCGGTCGAACCGCGCGCCGTCCGGCAAGCCGAGCCGTCTCTGCAGCGCGACCAGTGTCGAGGGTATGATCTGGAACCGGCCGATGGCGTGATGCTGACCGGGCGTTGCCCGGATCCACCGCTTGATCTGGCCCAGGGTCAGCGCGGTGGGTTTCGCGGGCGGGCGGCGCCGGGCGCTGCCATGTACGGCATCGTACCCGGCGCGCGGGGATTCCGCGAGAGCGATCAGCGCGTAGAGCCGGTCCACCTTCGAACCTTCGGGCAGGCGGAACCGGTTCAGGTCCGGTCGCGCCTTGCCGGGCCGGTCTCGCTCGAACCTGCCCATGGCGACCCAACCGGACTGCGCCCCGAAGCCGCCCCATTCATCCGGGGCAGGGGCGCGGGCAATTCTCACGCCCGTCTGGCGGGCCGTGGAGGCGTCGACCGAACTGAAGCTGCGCCATTCCCCGGCGAT
>CAYGNB010000376.1:0-3216 GCA_964351135.1 uncultured Rhodobacterales bacterium
CGCGGCGTTTCAGGGCGGCCAGCAGCCCCTCCATATCCGCGATCAGGATGTCGGCGGCGCGGGTGAGCTGAATGTTGAAACAGGTGTCCAGCACGTCCGAACTGGTCATGCCCTGATGCACGAAACGCGCCTCGTCGCTGCCCACATGTTCGGCCAAGTGGGTCAGAAACGCGATCACGTCATGCTTGGTCACTGCCTCGATCTCGTCGATGCGGGCCACGTCGAACTCGACATCCTTCGCCTTCCACACGGCCTCGGCGTTCTCGCGCGGGATCACGCCCAGATCGGCCATCGCGTCGCAGGCATGGGCCTCGATCTCGTACCAGATGCGGAACTTGGTGGCGGGTTCCCAGATCTGAACCATCTCGGGGCGGGAATAGCGTGGAATCATCGCATGCGGCTTTCGGTTTGAATGGGCTGTCGCGGGGGGTTTAGACTGTCCCCCGACAGGCGGCAAGGCGGGAGGGGGAGGTGCGACCGAGGCTTCAGGATTTCGAAGGCGCTTGGCGGATCGCGCGGGCCATCCACCCGGCGGACGGCGCCGGGGCCCGCTTTGATGGCGAGGCGCGGTTCCGGCCGGACGGTCAGGGGCTGGCCTATGCCGAAATCGGGCAGTTGCAGCTGGCGGGCCACCCGCCGGTGCGGGCCGAGCGGTGCTATCTCTGGCGGAACGGTCCGGCCGGCGTGATCGAGGTGTTTTTTCCGGACGGGCGCCCCTTCCACCGGATCGACCTGGGCGCGGCCGCCCCGTCGGACCGCCACCTGTGCGATCCGGACATCTATGACGTGACCTATGATTTCCGCCGCTGGCCCGACTGGAGCAGCCGCTGGCGGGTGCGGGGGCCGCGCAAGGATTACCGGATGATTTCGGAATACTTTCGGCTCGAAACCGGCTGATTTCACAGACGTTTTGCCGCTTTGCCATTTTTCTGACACATTCTTTGGCGAGCGTGCGGGTCAAGCCCGAGAGGCGAACATGCCCGTCACGGGCCTGTGGCAGAGAAGTGCCAACTGACGCGGTGCGGCCCGGCCGTGCCGCGTCTTTTCGTTTTGCGGATGCGCGGGCCCGGCCACGTTGCTATGCGTGGCCCATGACCGCGATCCTTCAGTCCCGCACGCCCTATGACCTCGGCCTCGAACGGCCGCTGCCGGGCATCGCGCCGCTTGACCCGGCCCAATGGCTGCTGGTGGACGAGGCCTATGCCGCCCAGATGGCCGAGCGCGAGCGGCTTTTGTCGGAGCGCAGGCCAGACGTGCTGGCCATGACCGAGGCGGGCCGGGCCGGGGCGGGGGAGTTGCTGGAACATGTGCTGGACTGGCTGGACCGACACGTACCGGGGTTTGACGTTGGAAAGCGCCGTGTGCGCCGGCCCGACGGGGCGGAGGTCTCGGTCGATGCCGACGACCCGATGGCGACGCTCGGCCGGCTGGTCCAGGAGGATTTCTGCCTGTTGCAGAAACAGGGGGACGAGCATGTCCTGACGGCGGCGGTGCTGTGCTTTCCGGCGAGCTGGCGGCTGGCCGACAAGATCGGCCGGCCTCTGGTGGCGATCCATGCCCCTGTTGCGGCCTATGACGATGGCATCGCCCGGCGCGTGCAGCGCCTTTTCGACGGGGTGCGCGTGGACCGGCCGCTCTGGCGGTTCAATCTGCTGCCCTATGCCGATCCGGCGCTGTTCCAGCCGGTTTCGCGCCAGGCGTCGCGGGTGGCGGAGGAGGGCGCGCGCTACCGCTATCTCCGCTCCGAACGGCAATGCGTGCTGCGTCTGCCCCGAACGCAGGACTGCGTCTTTTCCATCCACACCTATGTGATGGCGCGCCCGGTGCCCGATCAGACGGCGTTGGCCGCCATCGGAAAGACGTCGCGCAGCATCGAATAGGCGAACATCGCCACCCCCAACGCCGGGACGTACAGGCAAAGCGACAGCGCCAGCGCATGGATCGAAAGCCGCAGCGGCTGTGTCGGTTCGGCGCGGGCCAACAGCATGTGATCGCCCGACGAGGCCGTCTCGGCACGGGGGGTGTCCGCCTCCGGTGCCGCGCCGTCTCGGGCCATCCAGCCTGACCCCATAGAACCCACGCGGTCGGCGAAGGCGTCGATATCCTCTTCATCGAGGATCCGCTTCTTCTTCGGAGCGGCGGTGTCGCTGTGCATGTCCTTGGTATCGGTGCGCAGAAGGTCGAAGACCGTGTCCACCAGTTCGGCACTCACCGGCTGGGTCGCCTTGCCATGCAGCACCGCGGTGAACGGTAGATAGTCATGCGTGCGCTCGGCGATCCTGTCGGCCAGGAACCTGAAGGAATTGGGGTCGATCGCATCGGGCTTGGCATCCGGTGCGGACCCCACGGCGACCACCAGATGCGTGGGCTGGCCCTTTTCCTTGCCCGGCAGCCACCCCAGCGCGACGCGCACGCTGTCGCGGTCGATCAGGGCGATATCGTCGCAATCCCAGGTCAGCGCGCGGGTGCGGGAATCGACCATCTGAAAGGCGATGTCGAATTCTTCCACGATATCGGCGAATTGGATGCTCGGAGTTCTGCGAAATTCCATCGCGATAACCGAACCGTATGTCTGCGTAGTCATTGTCTGACGCCTTCATTGCCCCTTTTACCGGATATTAACCATGCAAATCGGGAGCTTGTGGGGAGGGATTGTGGCGGTTTCGTGGAAATCCGTCGGAAAATGACGAAATTGTAACGCACAAGCCGTTGCTGGGCTTGGGTTTTTCGTCAGGGCCGGTCGATCCGGGCGGCCATGAGGGCAATCGCCCTTTGATAGACCTCTGCCGCGTTCCATTCGCGAATCACGCGAAAATTCGGTTCTCCCGGCTGATAGCCCCGGCCGGGTTTCCAGCCCTTGCGGCGCAGGAAATTGGCGGTCGAGGCCAGCGCGTCGGCTTGGCTGTAGAAATCGACACGGCCGTTACGGTCGGCATCCACCCCGAAGGTCAGCGCGTTTCCCGGCAGGAACTGGGTATGGCCCAGCTCGCCATGCATCGCGCCCTTCGTGCCGGTGGTGATGGTGCCGTTATCCACCAGTTTCAGCGCGCCGATGGCATGCGGGGTGAAAAAAGCGGACCGGCGGCAATCATAGGCCAGCGTGGCGATGGCCGAGACGACCTCGCTGTCGCCCATGAAGCGGCCGAAGCCTGTTTCCATTCCGTGAATCGCGATCAGGATGCCGGCGGGCACCCCATAGGCCCGTTCGAGCGCGTC
>CAYGNB010000377.1:0-3213 GCA_964351135.1 uncultured Rhodobacterales bacterium
GGTTCGACCACCGAACAATGCACGCACAGCGTCTTTTCCGCATAGAACGGGTCGATATAGGCGCTTTCGGTGTCGGGCATCAGCTTCATGTCAGAGGCTTCGATCGACTTCCAGCCGGCGATCGAGCTGCCGTCGAACATGAAACCTTCTTCGAGGAAATCCTCGTCCACCAGATCGGCGATGACGGTGACATGTTGCAGTTTGCCGCGCGGATCGGTGAAACGGATGTCGACGTATTCGACGTCCTCGTCCTTGATCAAATCGAGAATTGCGTCCTTGCTCATTCCCTTTTTCCTTCTGTTGGAATGGTCAGATGTCTGGTTGATGATTGCCGCCGCGATGCGGGGCGGCGTTACAGAGCGTCGGGACCGGATTCACCGGTGCGGATGCGGATCGCCTGTTCGACGGACGACACAAAGATCTTGCCATCGCCGATCTTGTCGGTCTTGGCGGCCTCGATGATGGCGTCGGTCGCCGCTTCGACCAGATCGTCGTCCAGCACGACTTCGATCTTCACCTTGGGCAGGAAATCGACCACGTATTCAGCGCCGCGATACAGTTCCGTGTGACCTTTCTGGCGGCCAAAGCCCTTCACTTCGATGACTGACAGGCCCTGGACGCCAATTTCCTGCAGCGCCTCCTTCACCTCGTCCAGCTTGAACGGTTTGATGATGGCTTCGACTTTCTTCATGGCTTTGCTCCCGGCAATCCTGATCGGCACATGTCCTGTGGGGCGTCAGACCACTTCCCGCCCGCGCCCTCAATCGGATAGGGTCGGGCTGTCAGGTGCTGCGGCGCGGAAAATCTGATTGTGCTCAAAAATTATGCAACCCGCCGCACGTTTGGGCAGAAGTGAATCGGGAAGGGGCATTGCGATGGCAGAACTTCTGAGTGCGGCGCAGATGCGGGCAATCGAAGAGGCGGCGATCGGATCTGGCTCGGTCACTGGGCTGGAGCTGATGGAGCGCGCCGGTCGCGGCGTCGTCGATGCGGTGCTGGCCCGCTGGCCGGCGCTGGCGGACGAACCGCGCCGCGCCGTGATGCTGTGCGGGCCGGGCAACAATGGCGGCGACGGGTTCGTGATCGCACGGCTGCTGGTGCAGGACCATGGCTGGCAGGTCGACCTGTCGCTGCTGGGCGACCCCGACCGCCTGCCGCCCGACGCCGCCGAAAACCACGCCCGCTGGTGCGAAATCGGTGCCTGCCATCCGCTGACCGACCGGTCTCTGGGCACCGTGGATACACCGCCCGATCTGGTATTCGACGCCTTGTTTGGTACCGGACTGACGCGCGGTGTTGAAGGCGACGCCGGGTTCTTGCTGGGCAATCTGGAGATGCTGCGCGCAGATTTCGGGGTGCGTTGCGTGGCGGTCGATATGCCGTCGGGGCTGTGTTCCGATACCGGGCGCGATCTGGGCAATTGCCCTGCGGTCGATCTGACGGTCAGCTTTCATGCCGAAAAGCGGGGCCACCGGCTGAATGAGGGTCCGGGGTTCTGCGGCCATGTGGCGGTCGCCGATATCGGGTTGCCGCATGACGAACACAGCCATGGCCCCGCGGCCCCTGTCTGGCTGGCCGAAACGCCGGCGGCGGGCCTGCTGGCGAAGTCGCCGGCGGGGCACAAATACGATCACGGCCATGCGCTGGTGCTGACCGGCGGGCCCGGACACACCGGGGCCGCCCGGCTCGCGGCGCGGGCGGCGCTGCGTGTCGGGGCGGGGCTGGTGACGCTGGCGGTGCCGCCAGCGGCGCAAGCCGAAGTTGCCACGCAGATCACCGCGCTGATGATGCTGCCGCTCAAGGATGCGGACGCGTTGACGGAACTGCTGTGGGACACACGGCTGAACGCGCTTTGCCTCGGGCCGGGGCTGGGGCTGGATACCCGCGCGCGGTCGCTGGTCGAAGCCGTGTTGCCACTGCGCCGCGCCGCCGTGCTGGACGCGGACGCGCTGACCCTGTTTCGAAGCGATCCGGCCGTTCTGTTCGGTCTGCTACACCCGGGTTGCGTGCTGACGCCGCATGGCGGCGAATTCGCGCGCCTGTTTCCCGATCTGGCCGGGAAAATGGACGCGCCGGGCTATTCGCGCGTCGATGCGGTGCGCGATGCGGCCCGGCGCGCGGGGTGCGTGGTGCTGCTCAAGGGGCCCGATACGGTGATTGCCACGCCCGACGGTGACTGCGCGATCCACTCCGCCCGCTACGACCGCGCCGCGCCGTGGCTGGCGACAGCCGGGGCCGGGGATGTGCTGGCCGGACTGATCTGCGGGCTGATCGCGCGCGGGTTGCCCCCGGCAGTCGCCGCCGAAACGGCGGCCTGGCTGCATGTGGAAACCGCGCTGGCGATCGGGCCGGGGCTGATCGCCGAGGATCTGCCCGAGACGCTGCCCGCCGTACTGGCCGCGATCGGCGCCTGACGCCGGTTTTCCTCTCGCATCTGCAAGCGGGCTTTGCTATTCAGCGGCGCGATGCGGGTGTGGCGGAATTGGTAGACGCACCAGATTTAGGTTCTGGCGCCGCAAGGCGTGGGGGTTCAAGTCCCTTCACCCGCACCATATCGATTTCATTCGATATTGCCGCATATCGCACCCCTGTATCGTTGCGGATGAACCGGGCCTGACAGGCAGTCTCAGCCATCCGGCCTCCATCCCTTGCGTGATTTGTGATACCTTCGTCAGATGAAACCAAATTCGTATGGTATCAGCCGGAATTTTCAGCGCCGGTCGCCGTCGCCTGTTTGGTCCCAGCCCGGCAAACAAGGGCGGTTTGCTGTTCCATCGGACCTGGCGAGCCGGAAAGAACCGGTTGCCGCCTTTCACCGTACAGAATGCACCTGCGACGAACCACGCGTTTTCCGGATGCTCGATGCCACTTCAGAAAGGAGGCGGACATGTCGGTCAAATACGTGAAAACCGAATGGAAAAGAGAGAAGTTGAGAGCCGAACTGGTTGGTGCCGATCTTATCGCCATTGCCGTTGACGCCGGCCGGAAAGGACCGAAAGATCAGAACGGCCGTCGACAGTTTGCGGTGACGTACAACAAGATGGCGGTAAATGTCGGCCCCAGGAACATCCAGAGCAAGGTATACTTCCCGAAGAAGTATAAGGGGCCCATCGAGAACGAGAAGGTTCTGTTCAAGCTCAAGGACGTCGAGGTGAAGGGCGGCGCCAAGACGACCTATGTCGAGCCGAAGAGTTCGGTATTGTCTGCATTGCC
>CAYGNB010000378.1:0-3211 GCA_964351135.1 uncultured Rhodobacterales bacterium
ACGTCGCCCACCAGCCTTGTCTTGCCTTCGCCCCGCTCGGGCGCGTCGATGCGGTTGATGCCCACGTCGATCACCGTTGCGCCGGGTTTGATCCAGTCGCCCGGCACCATCTGCGGACGGCCCACCGCGGCCACCACGATATCGGCCCGGCGCACCACATCGGGCAGATCCCTGGTCCGCGAATGCGCGATCGTAACCGTGCAGCTGTCGCCCAGCAGCAGCTGCGCCATCGGCTTGCCCACGATATTCGACCGCCCGATCACCACCGCATCCATCCCCGACAGCGATCCGTGGTGATCCCGCAGCATCATCAGACAGCCCAGCGGCGTGCAGGGCACCATGCTTTTCTGCCCCGTGCCCAGCAGACCCACATTCGAGATATGGAACCCGTCCACGTCCTTTTCCGGCGCGATGGCGTTGATCACCAGGTCCTCGTTCAGGTGATCCGGCAGCGGCAGCTGCACCAGGATGCCATGCACCGCCGGATCGGCGTTCAGCCGGTCGATCAGCGCCAGCAGGTCCTCTTCCGAGGTCTCGGCCGGGAGCTTGTGTTCGTAGGAGTTCATCCCAACTTCCACGGTCTGCTTGCCCTTGGAGCGCACATAGACCGCCGAGGCCGGATCCTCGCCCACAAGCACCACCGCCAGACCGGGCACGATGCCGTGATCCGCCCGCAGTCCGGCAACATGATCCGCAACCTGCTCCCGGATCCCGGCGGCAAAGGCCCGCCCGTCGATTATCTGTGCCACCATCCGTCTTTCCTTCTTGTTGCCGCCGGTACCGAGCCGCGTCACCCGTGACCCATCGCTGCCTTTTCCCGCTCGATCGCCCAGCCGATCAGCAGGCGCCAGACCTGTTCGGCGAGATCGGGGTCGAGCCCGGCCCCGTCAGCCGACGCCCGCACGTTGTACAGTACAGCATTGACCCGATCCGGTATGTTCGCTGGCAGTCCCTCGCCGGGCTTCAGCTCGGCCGCCCGGTCTATATAGCGCGCACGCAGCGCCAGCATCGCCACCAGATCCTTGTCCAGCCGGTCGATCTCGGTCCGCAGCGCCTGCATGGTCGGGCAATCCTGCGGGGGCGTGAGCGTGGGCATGGGCATTCTCCTGAAAACGTGGCCGGTTGCTGCGACACGCGTATAGGACCGTCGCGCGGTCTAGAACAACCCCTCGATCTGGCCGGTCTCGTTCAGCCCTATCGATTCGGCTGCCGGCACCCGTGGCAGGCCCGGCATGGTCATGATCTCGCCGCAGATCACCACCACGAAACCGGCCCCCGCCGACAGCCGTACCTCGCGCACCGGGACCGAATGGCCGGTCGGCGCGCCGCGCAGGTTCGGGTCGGTCGAGAATGAATACTGCGTCTTGGCCATGCAGACCGGCAGATGACCGTATCCGGCCTCTTCCCACTGGCGCAACTGATCACGGATCTTCTTGTCGGCCAGCACCTCATCGGCGCGGTAGATTCGTTTGGCGATGGTTTCGACCTTTTCGAACAGGCCCATATCATCGCGATAGAGCGGCGCGAATTGCGACACGCCGCTATCGGCGATCCGGGCCACGCGATTGGCGAGATCCTCGGCCCCTTCGCCGCCCAGTTCCCAGTGCCGCGACAGGATCGCCTCGGATCCCCGGCTCGCCACATAATCCTTCACCGCCTGGATTTCGGCTTCGGTATCGGTGACGAAATGGTTGATCGCCACCACCACCGGCACGCCAAAGGTCTTGAGATTGGAGATGTGGCGGCCGAGGTTCGGACAGCCCTCCAGCACCGCCTGCACATTTTCCGTGCCCAGATCGGCCTTGGCCACGCCGCCATTCATCTTCATCGCCCGCACGGTCGCCACCAGCACCACGCAATCGGGCGCCAGCCCGGCCTTGCGGCATTTGATGTTCATGAATTTCTCGGCGCCCAGATCGGCCCCGAACCCGGCCTCGGTGACCACGTAATCGGCCAGCTTCAGCGCAGTCGTGGTAGCGATGACCGAATTGCAGCCATGGGCGATATTGGCGAACGGTCCGCCATGCACAAAGGCGGGGTTGTTTTCCAGCGTCTGCACAAGGTTAGGCTGCATCGCCTGCTGCAGCAACACAGTCATTGCACCGTCGGCCTTGATGTCGCGGGCATAGATCGGGCTGCGGTCGCGGCGATAGGCCACGATGATGTCGCCCAGCCGTTTCTGAAGGTCCGCCAGATCGGTGGCCAGGCACAGGATCGCCATCACCTCGGAGGCCACGGTGATATCGAACCCGCCCTCGCGCGGGAACCCGTTGGCCACGCCGCCCAGCGACACCACGGTTTGCCGCAGCGCCCGGTCGTTCATGTCCATCACCCGCCGCCAAACCACCCGGCGCGCGTCGATCTCGAGCTCGTTACCCCAGTAGATATGGTTGTCGATCATCGCCGAAAGCAGGTTGTGGGCGCTGGTGATCGCGTGAAAATCCCCGGTGAAATGAAGATTCATCTCCTCCATCGGCACAACCTGCGCATACCCGCCGCCCGCGGCGCCGCCCTTCATCCCGAAACAGGGGCCGAGCGAAGCCTCGCGAATACAAATCGCGGTCTTTTTGCCGATCCGGTTGAGCGCATCGCCCAGCCCGACGGTGGTGGTGGTTTTGCCCTCGCCCGCAGGTGTCGGGTTGATCGCGGTCACGAGGACGAGCTTGCCGTTGGGCCGATCCTTCTGCGCGGCAATGAAATCAGCCGACACCTTGGCCTTGTCATGGCCGAAGGGCAGCAGATCGTCGGACGTGATGCCCAGCTTCGCGCCGATTTCCTGGATCGGCTTCTTGTTCGCCTTGCGGGCAATCTCGATATCGGTCTTGTAGCTCATTCCCGGTCCCCGTTGTCTTTCCGGCCAGATTTGCCCGCCTCGCGGCAGGGTCTCGTGATCGAAATATCGGCAGAGGCATGCCCCGAGGGTCAGGTTTCCGACCTCTTGGTGTCGTGAAACGGCGCGTGGTCCTGCATTGGTAGCGGATCGGAAACCTCGTCTCCTGTCCCGTATCGTGGCCTCAGGCCGGCGCCCAGCCACGCTGGTCGGGAACGAACAGCCGCATTTTGTCCCCCAACGCCAGCCTGCCGGGTCTTTCGACCCAGGCCGTCACGCCGCGTCGTCCCTCTGCGGCGGGTTTGAAACGCCGCCCGTGCCCCGGTTCGTCTATTTCGATCTCGCGTGCCGGCAAGGTGCAGGGGCGGTTTTCCATATCGA
>CAYGNB010000379.1:0-3154 GCA_964351135.1 uncultured Rhodobacterales bacterium
CTGAACTACTTTGCCCGGCAGGGCCACGAGATCGTGGATTCGAGCCCGTTGGTGCCGCGCAACGATCCCACGCTGATGTTCACAAACTCGGGGATGGTTCAGTTCAAGAACCTGTTTACCGGTGTCGAGAAGCGCGACTACAAACGTGCCACCACGGCGCAGAAATGCGTGCGGGCCGGGGGCAAACACAACGACCTCGACAATGTCGGCTATACCGCGCGCCACCATACATTCTTTGAAATGCTGGGAAATTTCAGCTTTGGCGATTATTTCAAGGACGACGCGATCCGGTTCGCCTGGGAACTGATCACCCGCGATTTCGATATCGACGCAAACCGGCTCTGGACAACGGTTTATCACACCGATGACGAGGCGTTCGATATCTGGAAGAAGGTCGGCGTGCCCGAGGAGCGGATCATCCGCATCGCGACGAGCGACAATTTCTGGCAAATGGGGCCGATCGGCCCTTGCGGCCCCTGCACCGAGATCTTCTTTGATCACGGACCTGAGATCTGGGGCGGTCCGCCAGGCAGTGCCGAAGAGGATGGCGACCGGTTCATCGAGATATGGAACCTCGTCTTTATGCAGAACGAGCAGTTCGAAGACGGGTCGATGGTTGAGCTGGACATGCAGTCGATCGACACCGGCATGGGGCTGGAGCGGATCGGCGCGCTGCTGCAGGGCAAGCACGACAACTATGATACCGACCTGATGCGCAGCCTGATCGAGGCCAGCGCCGAGGCGACATCGACCGATCCGGACGGGCCGGGCAAGACCCATCACCGGGTGATTGCCGACCATCTGCGGTCGACCTCGTTCCTGATGGCGGATGGCGTCATGCCCGCCAATGACGGGCGCGGCTATGTGCTGCGCCGGATCATGCGCCGGGCAATGCGGCATGCGCATCTGCTGGGGGCCACGGATCCGCTGATGTACAGGCTGGTTCCCGCGCTGGTCCAGCAGATGGGGGCGGCGTATCCCGAACTGGGACGGGCGCAGGCGCTGATCGAGGAAACGCTGAAACTGGAGGAAACCCGGTTCAAGGCGACCCTCGACCGTGGGCTGAAGCTGCTGGACGACGAACTGGCGACTTTGCCCGACGGCGCTCCGCTGCCCGGTGAGGCGGCGTTCAAGCTCTACGATACCTATGGATTCCCGCTGGATCTCACCCAGGATGCGCTGCGCGAAAGGGACCGCACGGTGGACACCGACGGGTTCGATGCTGCGATGGCTGAACAGAAAGCCAAGGCGCGTGCCGCCTGGGCCGGGTCGGGCGAATCCGCGGATGCAACGATCTGGTTCGATGTTGCCGCCGAACACGGCGCGACGGATTTCCTCGGCTACGATACGGAAACCGCCGAGGGCCAGGTGGTCGCGCTTGTGCGGGATGGCGTCGAAATCGAAACCGCCAAGGCCGGCAGCGGTGTGCAAATCGCGCTGAACCAGACCCCGTTCTACGCCGAGGCCGGCGGTCAGGTCGGTGACAGCGGCACGATCCGCACGTCGGGCGGGGTTGCCCGTGTGACAGACACCCGCAAGACCGCCGGGGTTTTCGTCCACATCGCCGAGGTGACCGAGGGAACCATCGCCAGCGGTGAAGCAGCGGTGCTGGAGGTCGATCACACCCGGCGCACTGCGATCCGGGCCAATCACTCGGCCACGCATTTGCTGCACGAGGCACTGCGCCGCGCGCTAGGCGATCATGTGGCGCAGCGCGGGTCGCTCAACGATGCCGACCGGCTGAGGTTCGATTTCAGCCATACCAAGGCACTGACCGGAGACGAACTGGCGCGGGTGGAATCCGAGGTAAACGAATTCATCCGCCAGAACAGCCCGGTCGAAACCCGGATCATGACGCCGGACGACGCCCGTGCGCTGGGGGCGCAGGCGCTGTTTGGCGAGAAATACGGTGACGAGGTGCGCGTCGTATCGATGGGTATGCTGGACGGTTCGGGCAAGGGCGCGGACGGCGACACCTATTCGCTGGAACTGTGCGGCGGCACCCATGTGCAGCGCACCGGCGATATTGGTGAATTCGTGCTGCTGGGCGACAGCGCCAGTAGCGCCGGCGTTCGCCGGGTCGAGGCACTGACCGGGACCGGGGCCCATGACCACCTGACGCGGCTGCGCGCCGTGCTCGATGCGGTGCAGGGTGAATTCAAGACCACACCCGACCGGCTGCTGGACCGGATGCGGGCCGATCAGGCCAAGATCCGCGACCTGACCAACGAGATGGCGCAACTGCGGCGCGATCTGGCGATGTCCGGCGGTGGTGCGACCGCGCCGGAGACGCGTGACATCAACGGTATATCGCTGGTGGCGCAGGTGCTCAGCGGGGTGACCGGCAAGGATCTTCCGGCGCTGATCGACGAACACAAATCCCGGCTTGGATCGGGTGCGGTGCTGCTGATTGCCGATGCCGGAGGCAAGGCCGCGGTCGCTGCGGGCGTGACCGACGATCTGACCGGAACCGTGTCGGCGGTGGATATGGTCCGTGCGGCGGTAGCCGAACTTGGCGGCAAAGGGGGCGGAGGCCGTCCCGACATGGCGCAGGGCGGCGGCCGCGACGTGGCCAATGCGGATGCCGCGATCAGGGCGGCGGAACAGGTATTGGGAGGTTGAGATGGGTGCACTCTGGATTGCACATGTGACGGTGACGGACGCAGAGGCCTACGGAAGATACGCGGAGCTGGCCGGTCCGGCGATTGCCAAACATGGTGGGGAGTTCATCGCTCGCGGCGGGCGTTTCGTGCAGCTCGAGGGCAAGGAGCGCCCACGCAATGTCGTGGCGACGTTCCCGTCTGTCGAGGCTGCGGTGGACTGCTACAACAGCCCCGAATACCAGGACGCGCTGAGCCATGCGCGCGGCGCGTCCGAACGTGAGTTGATGGTGGTCGAGACCACGTAAGGTCGCGCGTCGTTTTACTCGCGCCGGGGCATGAGGGGCCGGCGGGTTGGATCGTTATTGATACGGGTGCAAACGGGGTTCGCATGCGATTGCGCGGGCGCGCGAATCCCTTCCCGATCCGGTGAGTGCCAAGCACGATTCACCGTCCTGGAACCATCTGGAATAAAGCGTGTGAACAAGGTCATTTCTTTGCTTTACACAAACCTGCCTTGAGCCTATCAACGCCCCGCGCCCCTATAGCTCAGC
>CAYGNB010000380.1:0-3143 GCA_964351135.1 uncultured Rhodobacterales bacterium
GCGTCGAAGGATCTTCAGGCGGCGGGCATGTATTTCATGCAGCAGGGCATGAAGAACCCGCATAATGCACTGGCCGGCTCCACCGACTTCCTGCACATGTTCGGCCATGTGTGCCTGGGCCTGATGTGGGCGCGCATGGCGAAAGCATCGCGTGACGCGCTCGCCAACGGAACATCTGACGCGACGTTCCACGAGACGAAGCTCGCGACCGGGCGCTACTACATGGCACGCCAGTTGCCGGCCACCGCGCTGCACCTGGCGCGCATCCAGACCGGCGCCGACACGGTCATGGCCCTGGATGCCGAAAACTTCTGATCTCGCGGTGCTCCGGCCTTCCGGCCGGGGCGCGCACCACCTGACGCAGCGATGCAACATGGGAATGCCAGCTTGATCCGTACCGCTCCCTCCGTAATGGCAACCGGCATCATCATCGATCGGGTGGCATTCATTCTGGCAGGCTGTGGGAGCCTCCGGCGGGAGTTTATCCGGCAAGATGAAGGGGGACGGTCCACTCCGCCTTCCGGGCGCTGCTCCCGGCCGCAACCGGGAAGGCGGAGCTTCACCTTGCACGCGGCTCGGCTCTCCAGCCTGCCGCGCAAACCGGACTCTGCAGGCAAAGGGTTTACAAACTGTAACCTCCTGCACCCTTCATCTTGCCCGAAAAACTCCACGGGGGTGTGGGGGTGTGAAACCCCCACTCCGCCGCTTGCCATCGGAACCACCATCGTCAGGGAGGATGACAGGTGACAATCGCACTCTACTGCTTCGGAGAAAGCGGCAACGCCTACAAGGCGGCGCTGGCGCTCCAACTGTCCGGGCTGGACTGGAAACCGATTTTCGTCGACTTTTTCGCCGGTGAAACCCGCAAACCTAAATATCGCAGCGAACTGAACGAACTGGGCGAGGTTCCGGTCCTCGTCGACGGTGACGTCGTGCTGTCGCAGTCCGGCGTGATCCAGGACTATGTCAGCGAGAAATCCGGTCGCTTCGGCGGCCGCGATGCCGCAGAGCGGCGCGAGATTCTGCGCTGGGTGCTCTGGGACAATCACAAGCTCAGCTCGATGGCGGGCCTGACCCGGTTCCTGATGAATTTCCTGCCCGAGGACAAACGCCCGGCCGAGGTAATCGCGTTCAACCAGGGCCGGCTCAAGGCCGCCTACGGTATCCTCGACGCACATCTCGATGGCCGCGACTGGATCGTTGGCGACAGCTTGACCAATGCCGACCTGAGCTGCTGCGGCTATCTCTACTATCCCGAACCGTTCGGCTTCGACCGCGCCGAATGGCCCCATATCGACGCCTGGCTGACCCGCATCAGCGATTTGCCAGGCTGGAAACACCCCTATGACCTGATGCCCGGCAATCCGTCGGACCGAGCTTGAGGAGAGAGCAATGACCGAAGCCTTTATCTATGATGCGCTGCGCACCCCGCGCGGCAAGGGCCGCAAGGACGGTTCGCTGCACGAGGTGACCAGCCTCAACCTGTCGGCGCAGACGTTGAACGCCGTCAAGGAACGCAACAATCTGGACGGCCACGCGGTCGAAGACGTGATCTGGGGCAACGTGACCCAGGTCATGGAACAGGGCGGCTGCCTGGCGCGCTCGGCTGTGCTGGCCTCGGATCTCGACGAATCCATCCCCGGTCTCGCGATCAACCGGTTCTGCGCCTCGGGCATGGAGGCCGTGAACCTGGCCGCCAACCAGGTCAAGGGCGGCGCGGGCGACGCCTATATCGCCGGTGGCGTCGAAATGATGGGCCGCGTGGCCATGGGCAGCGACGGGGCTGCGATTGCCGTTGACCCGACGCTGGCGATGAAAACCTATTTCGTCCCGCAGGGGATCTCGGCCGACATCATCGCCACCGAGTATGGCTTCACCCGCGATCAGGCCGACGCGCTGGCGGTCGAAAGCCAGCGCCGCGCCAAGGCAGCCTGGGATGACAACAGGTTCGAAAAATCGGTGATCACGGTCCGGGATCAGAACGGCCTGCCGATCCTCGATCATGACGAATACATGCGGCCGCAGACCGACATGCAGTCCCTGGGGGCGCTGAACCCGTCCTTCCAGATGATGGGCGAACAGATGCCGGGCTTCGACAAGGTCGCGCTGATGAAGTACCCGCACCTTGAAAAGGTCAAACATATCCATCACGCCGGCAACTCCAGCGGGATCGTGGACGGCGCCGCCGCTGTTCTGATCGGCAACAAGGAATTCGGCGAGAAACACGGGCTCAAGCCCCGCGCGCGGATCAAAGCCACGGCCAAGATCGGCACCGATCCGACCATCATGCTGACCGGCCCCGTCCCTGTGACCGAGAAGATCCTGGCTGACAATGGCATGACCATCGGCGATATCGACCTGTTCGAGGTCAACGAGGCCTTTGCCTCGGTCGTGCTGCGGTTCCAGCAGGCTTTTGACGTCGACCCCGATCTGGTCAACGTCAATGGCGGGGCGATCGCGATGGGTCACCCGCTGGGCGCCACCGGCGCGATCATCATCGGCACGCTGCTGGACGAGTTGGAACGCACGGGCAAGCAGACCGGCCTGGCCACGCTGTGCATCGCGTCCGGGATGGGCGCCGCCACGATCATCGAGCGCGTGTAAGCGGCACGCTGAGGAGACAAGATCATGACCGATTTCACCATGAAGACGGACGCAGACGGCGTCGCCATCATCACCTGGGACGTGCCGGGCAAGTCGATGAACGTGATGTCGCTGCAGGGCGGCGCCGAACTGAACGAGTTGATCGACACCGCGCTGGCCGATGACGCCGTCAAGGGTATTGTCATCACCTCGGGCAAGGACGGTACCTTTGCCGGCGGGATGGATCTGAACGTGCTGGCGGACATCAGGTCCCAGGCCGGTGAGGACGCCGCCAAAGGCCTGTTCGAGTTCACGATGAACGGCCATCACCTGCTGCGCAAGATCGAGCTGGCCGGGATGGACCCCAAGACCAAGAAGGGCGGCAAGCCGATCGCAACGGCGGTCAACGGGACGGCGGCAGGCATCGGCTATGAACTGCCGCTGGCCACGCACCGCATCTTCATGACCTCGAACCCCAAGGCAAAGATCGGCCTGCCCGAGATTCTGCTGGGCATTTTCCCCGGCTCGGGCGGCACCACCCGGCTGGTGCGCAAGCTGGG
>CAYGNB010000381.1:0-3116 GCA_964351135.1 uncultured Rhodobacterales bacterium
CTAACAAACTTATCTGATTTGATTAAGTTGAATTTTCGCATCGCTTCGATAATTTGTTCTTATGGCCAACATTACCCTGAGACAACTGAGATATTTTGAGGCACTGGCCCGGCACCGGCATTTCGGGCGCGCGGCGGGGGCCTGCGCGGTCTCGCAGCCGGCGCTGTCTGTGCAGATCCGGGAGCTTGAGGAAAACGTGGGCGCCGCGTTGTTCGAGCGGGGGGCGCGGCAGGTGCGGCTGACGACGCTGGGCGAGGCCTTTGCGGGCCGGGTGCAGGACATCCTGCGGGCGGTGGACGAACTGGGGGATCTGGCTCGCGCCAGCGGCGAGCATCTGGTCGGGCGGCTGAGGATCGGGGTGATCCCCACCATCGCCCCCTATCTTTTGCCGCGCGTCGTCGGCGCGCTGGCGGAGAGTTATCAGGGCATCGACATCCATGTCCGGGAAACCCTGACCGAACGGCTGATTGCCGAATTGCTGGACGGCCGGCTTGACACAGCCATCGTGGCGCTTCCGGTCTCGGAACCGGCGCTGACCGAGGTGGCACTGTTCGACGAGGCCTTCGTTCTGGTTCGGCCTCGCGCCGAGGCCGGCCAGCCGGTGCCGGGTCCAGAGGATCTGGGCCGGAAACGGCTAATGCTGCTGGAAGAGGGGCACTGTTTCCGCGATCAGGCCTTGTCCTTCTGCAATATCCGCGCTGCCGGAGGCGATGACAGGCTCGACGGCAGCAGCCTGTCGACACTGGTGCAGATGGTGGCGGCGGGGCTGGGCATCACCCTCGTGCCCGAAATGGCGGTGCCGGTCGAAACCCGTTCGGCAGATGTGTCGGTGACCTTCTTCGGGCCGCCGCACCCGTCGCGCACGGTGGGCATGATCTGGCGCCGGACAAGTCCGCTGGCGGAGCAGTTGCAGGAAATGGCCGAGGTCGTCCGCCGGGCCGCAGAGGCGCAACGGGCGGAACAACTGGGCTGAATTGTGGCCCGGCGCAGGGCGCGCGCACAGTTTTTTCAAACTTGCACCCTAACATGCGCCAAATCCGATCGTACTCCGGCAAGGACGTTCCATGTCAAGGCCCAACCGGGTGCCCGAGAAAATCGGGTCCGTCGCGCCGATGGCAAGGGACGAGGGCAGGCCGAGCAGAAAAGAGCCTGAAAGAGAACAGAGTGCGTGCCTGACAGGGCGCCCGTCCCGCGCAAACCGGCGCGGGGTGTACCCGTTGCCGGCGTCCGGTGGCGGGCCAGGATTGAGTGTCGAGGTGTAGCGATGACAGTCTATGTCATCACCGAATCGAATTGGAACAACGCCGCCTTCTGGAGCGGCGTGAACGAGTCAGGCCCTGGCCACTCGCTTGATTTCGACGCGCTTCCGCCCAACTACACGGTCGAAACCAACGCTGCCTCCGGCATAATCACCATCAGCGATGGCACCAGTTCCTTCACCGTGGGCGAAGCTGGGGTCGGCGGCACCGACGCCAATCTCGGCGGCGCGACGCTGCTGGACCATTTCACCTCGCTTCAGGGCAGTGAGGGCGGCGACAGTGTCCAGGGCACCGGCAGCGCCGACCGTCTGGACGGCGACGCGGGCAGCGATACCATCGACGGGCTGGGCGGCAACGACACGATCGACGGGGCCGATGGCGGCGACAGCCTGTCGGGCGGGGCGGGAGACGATTACATCACCGGCGGGCTGACGCCCGACGATGTCGATCTTTTCTTCGACTGGAGCGCCACCGGCGCGGACGGGGCGGACCTCAGCAGCGGTGTCACGCAGGATACCGGCGGCATCGAGGTTACCGTCAGCTATACCGACCAGGGCAATGGCGACAGCATCGCCGTCGACTCGGTTCGCGACCAGTATGTCGATACGGGCGAGCCGTTCGATCCCAACTCTGCGGCCGAGTTGCGCGGCGGCGGCTCGGTGGGCGACACGGCGACGCTGCGTTTCGATTTTTCGGCGGTCGAGGGCTCGGGCTACGAGGACGAGGTCACCGATGTCAGCTTCCGCATCAACGATGTGGACGAGTCCTCCGGAAGCGGCTGGGATGACGGGATCACCATCCGCGCCTATGACGAAGAGGGCAACCCGCTTGACGTGACCGTCACCTATCAGGGGGTCAGCCAGACCGGAACGGCGCCCTTTGTCGATGGGAACAACCCGCAAAGCTCGACCGATGCCACGGGCTCGGTCCTGGTCGAGATCGAAGGCCCGGTCGCTTATGTCGAGGTCGACTATGACCAGCTCGGCACCACCGGCCAGGTCATCTGGGTCAGCGACGTGCATTTCACCGCCCAGGGCAAGACCGACGGCGACGATACGATCGACGGTGGCGAGGGCGACGACGTTCTGGTCGGAGGCGACGGCACCGACCAGATCACCGGGGGCAGCGGGAACGACACGATCTTCGGCGGCGATGACACCTCGACCCCCGGCTCGGCCGATATCGAGATCGCCAACAGCAGTTTCGAGACCACCTCGCACAGTGACGGCAACTGGACCACCGGCGTGCCGGACTGGACGACCTCGGGCTTCGTGGGCGATCAGAACCCCTCGTCCGGCGAATTGGACGAGAGCGCGGTCGATGGCGTCAACGTGGCCTTCCTCTACAACAACGGCAATTCGCTCAGCCAGACGTTGTCGCAGACCTATCAGGACGGGGAAACCTACACGTTCGAGATGGATGTCGGCGATGCGACCTATGCCGGCAGTTCCAACTACACGATCAACATCTATGCAGGTTCGACCCTGATCGGCACGACCAGCGGTTCGACCGGCGACAGCGACACCCTGACCACCGTCTCTGTCAGCACCAACGGCTATTCCGATCCCAGCCTGAACGGCCAGCCGATCCGGATCGAGATCGTCAAGGACAGCGGCGGCGAGCTGATGGTCGACAACGTGGTCGGCACGGTGACGGATATCGCACCCCAGCCTGACGGCGACACCAGCGGCGACATATTGGATGGTGGCGAGGGCGCCGATCTTGTGTCGGGTGGGGCGGGCGACGACACGATCACCGTCGATCAAGGCGATACCGTCACCGGTGGCGATGGTGACGACTATTTCACCCTGGTCGACGACGACACCACCGGCACCGGCAACGATTCCATCTCGATCA
>CAYGNB010000382.1:0-1936 GCA_964351135.1 uncultured Rhodobacterales bacterium
GAGGATGTCAGCTTTGCCGCCGACGCGGACCGGATCGACGCGCTGCTGACACAGGTCGGGATCACCCCGGAACGCGCCGATGACGGCGCCGCGCCGGCCGATCTGGACCGGGTCGCGGGCGCGATGACCGTGCTGGTGAGCTGCTGGGACTGAGGTCTCGGGCGTGGGGGCGTGGGGCGCGCCCTCACGCCCGCCAGAACCGCAGCGTGAACAGCACATAGACGGCCAGCAGGTCCAGCCGCCCGGTCAGCATCGAAACCGACAGGATCCACTTGGCCGTGGGGTTCACCTCGGCAAAGTTGCCGGTGGGGCCGATCTTGTCGCCAAGGCCGGGGCCGATATTGGCCAGCGCCGTCGCCGCCCCGGAGACCGAGGTGATGAAATCCTCGCCGGTGAGCGCCAGCGCCCAGGACGCAATCCCCAGCGTCACCACGAAAAAGACGAGAAACGAGGTGACCGAATCGAGCACCTCGGCGGTGACCTTCTGCCCCTGGAACCGGGGGATGAACACGCCATGCGGCATACGGATGCGCTGGACCTGCGCCCTGATCGACGCAAACAGGATCTGATAGCGGAAGATCTTGATCGAGCAGGCGGTCGACCCGGCGCAACCGCCGATCAGCCCGACGAAAAAGAACATCATGATCAGGAACGGGCCCCAGGTCATGTAGTCGGCGCTGGCGTAACCGGTGCCGGAAATGATCGAGGTGATATTGAACAGCGCCTCGCGGAACGAATGTTCCCAGTGGCGGGGGAAAACCGTGGTCAGAACAATGGTCGCGATCACGACCAGCACCCCGATCGTCCCCAGAAACGCGCGCACCTGTGAATCGCGGAACAGGTGTTTAAGCGACCCGCCGTTGACCAGTTGCACATAACGCACGAAGGGCAGCGCAGCGAGGATCATGAACACCGACGCCACGTACTCCATCGGGCCGGAGAACGTCGAGAACGAGGCATCGTAAGATGAGAAACCACCGGTCGAAACCGTGGTAAGCGCGTGCACGAGCGCATCGAACCCGCTCATCCCGAGCGTTGCATAGCAGATCGCACAGACGGCGGTGAGACCGATATATATCCACGAAATCTGGCGTGAGATCTCGGTGGCGCGCGGCAGGATCTTGCCGCCGGTGTCAAAGGCTTCGGATTTGAACACCTGCATCCCGCCCACGCCCAGCTCGGGCAGGAACACCATCGCCATCACGATGATACCGATGCCACCCAGCCATTGCAGGATGCTGCGCCACAGCAGCAACCCCTGCGACAAGTCGTCGAGTCCGCTGATGACGGTGGCGCCGGTGGTAGTCAGGCCCGACATCGCCTCGAAAAACGCATCGGTGTAGTTAAGTCTGGTCTCCCCCAGCATCAGAGGCAAACCGCCAAAGAGTGGCAGCGCGATCCAGATCGCCGTGACCAGGATAAATGTCTGCTGGGTAGTCAACCTTCCGCTGCGCCCGTTGGCGCAGCTCAGCGCCAGCAAGCCGCCGGACAGGATGGTGATGATGCCCGATTCCAGGAAAACATCCCAGTGGCCGCGCCCTTCGGCGAGGTCGAACAGCAATGGCACGGCCATCATGGCGCCCAAGATGGCGACCAGCAGGCCGATCACAAATCCAACGGGGCGCAAGTCCAGCATGGGCGCAAGCGTTGGCGCGCGCGGCCCGGGCTGTCAAGCCGCGCGCGGGTATCAACGATCGATCAGGATCAGTCCTCGGTGCCGGAGCTGCGCGCCGGGATCGCCGGCGGTGCCGACGGGGCGCGGCTGGTCTTGCGCGCGGGCTTGTCCGTCTTGACGGCAGGCGTATCCGCAGCGGCTGGTTTCGGCGTCTTCGCGGCGGGCTTCGGCGCCGCAGCCTTGGCGGCGGGCTTCGTCGCTGTAGCTTTGGCCGCAGGCTTGGGTGCCGCAACTTTAGCCGCAGGCTTCGGCGCGGCGGCC
>CAYGNB010000382.1:2036-3114 GCA_964351135.1 uncultured Rhodobacterales bacterium
TTTGGCCGCAGGCTTGGGTGCCGCAACTTTAGCCGCAGGCTTCGGCGCGGCGGCCTTGGCTGCAGGTTTCGGTGCAGCAGCTTTCGGTTTGGCTGCTTTGGCGGCGGGCTTCGGCGCGGCTGCCTGCGCGGTGGGCTTTGCCGGTGCCGGTTTGGCTGCGGTTTTCGCGGCGGGTGCAGCCGCCGAGACCTTTGCCGCCGGTTTCGACTCTGCCGTTTTGGCAACCGGTTTCACCGCAGTTCTGGCAACACGCGGTTTTGTGGTTGCGGGTGCTGCGCGCGGCGCTGCCGGTTTCCGCGCGGGTCGTGCGGCGGGCTTTGGCGCGGCGGCTTTGGCGGCCGGTTTTACCGGCGCCTTGGCTGCGGGTTCGGCCGGACTTGCGACCGACGCGACGACCATCCCACCAAAGGGCTGGGTCGCCAGGAAGGCACGCGTCATGTACCGGGCAAGGTCGATCTGATTGCTCAGGGCCGTACTGGCAAGACGCAGATAGGCGCACTGCAGTTCGACGGGATTGGGAAACGGGGTCATCTCAGGGTATCTCCGAAGACAGGTGTTGCAAGAATGGGAACCGGGACCGGCAGGCGCGGCCCCCGCGCCTCGAGCCGGGCACGGTTGGCGCCTGTGCGCGAGGCGTATGGATCGATCATGGCCCCGAACACGTGTTCGGGGCCATATCCCGACATCGCCGTGAACACGGCCGCAATCGCCGATTCAAACAGGGCAGGAGGTTTTTCGAGGGCCATACGGGTGGGTTCGTCATGTGGCATCGACCAGCCACCCGCCAGCCCCAGCAGACGCATGGATGCCACCATCTGGGCATCCGCAACCATCCGGCCAGCCCGCCAGACCTGGCGGACCATTCCATGGGCGCTCTCGATCGTGTTCAGCACCTGAACAAGCTCCATACCTCAAAACGGCGCAGGCAGGGCCACGCGCCATCCCGGCCAATATAGAGATCCATCTCGCGATTGCAGCATATTTTTTGCCGCATCGCAGCAATTATGCAGATTCCAGCCTATCCGGTGTGGAAAAGAGAGGCGAAGAGGCGCGGATCGAGGCTGTGCGCGGCAAAACT
>CAYGNB010000383.1:0-3078 GCA_964351135.1 uncultured Rhodobacterales bacterium
CGAGCGGCCCGCCGACACGGCCGGGCCGAGATAGTCGAGCAGGCTTTCGGGCAGCACCAGATGGCCCATCGCGTTCACCAGTTCCTGGCGCGTGATCTGGATGTTTCGGATCGACTGGCGCTTGACCTGCTCGCCATACACTTCGAGCGGGACAGGCATGGCGCCGAAATATTCCGACTGCGAGAGCGCGTCGAGCGCGCGCGACTTGCCGCTGTCGGTCAACTGATAACCCATCTCGCTGCCGGAGTTGGCATTGAGCGTGCCCATCGCCTCGACCATGGACTGGCTGCGCGCCATGTCGATCAGTTCCTGCGTCACTGCACGCGGCAGGCAGATCGCGTCGGCCAGTTCGCTGACCATGTCTATATTCTTGCGGAACATCGTCTTGATCAGGATGTCGCGCATCATCACGACGGGCAGCCGCATCTCTTCCAGCCGCATCGGCGGCGGCGGCGGCTGAACGCCCTGGGTCACCTGCATGTTCATCGGACCTGCCCCTTTCCTCTCTGCCGGTCGGACGGACCAGCCCACCCGTCTTATCGCTAAAAAACGTGCCGAAAATGTGGTGCGGGGCGGGCGCGCAGAGGGCGGCGCGGGTCAGAGACGGCCGGCTGCGCCCAAGGCAAGATAAATGACCAGCGTGCCGCCCAGGGCAAAACCCATGGGAAACTTGCGCCCGCGGTCCCAGCTTGTCCAGTCGGGCGCCAGCCGGCGAAGGCCGGAATATTTTGCGATCCGGTGAGTGGTGAAACAGGCCAGCAAGTTGGCCGCGAAGATGAAACAGAGCGGGCCCACATCGGCGGGGTCGATGAAGGGGGCGGCGGCGGCGATGAACTTGCTGTCGCCCGCGCCCATCACACCCGCGACATTGGCCACGAACATCGCCAGAAGAACCACTGCCATAGTGGCCAGGCGCCACGGATACTCAGAGAGCGGCAGCGCCGCGAGACCCACGACCAGAAACACCCCCGCCAGCGCCAGCACCGCGAGATTGGGAATGCGCATTGCCTTCAGGTCGCTCCACATGACCCAGAGGCAGAGCGGCAGTACGAAGGGCAGGAACCAGAGCGCCTCTGCCGGGGTGATCTGCAAAGACATCCCGGTCAGTTCGCCACGTTGTCCTCGAGCGCGCGCAGCGACCGCACCGCGGCCTCGAAATGCTGCGGGTGAGTATCGATGGCGTCGCGCAGGAGGCCCTTGCCGATTGTTGTGTCGCCTTGTTTGATGGCCGAAAGCGCCAGCGTGTAGAGCAGCTGGGCCCGCTCGGTCTGCGAGGCCGGGACCACAGGCAGGGTGTATTTCTTCTGCGCGCCGCGGGCCAGTACGAGGTTGTTCTTGGCGGTGAACAGGCCGCTATCCTGCCGGATCGCGTCGGAGAAGAGCCGTTCGGCATCGGCGAAATCGCCGCGGGTCAGCTTGGAATAGCCCCAGTTGTTCATCACCCCCGCCGGCCGGGTGGTCAGACCGATGGCGGTTTCGTAGAAGCTGTCGGCCTTCTTCCATTCCTGGTTGCTGTCGGCCACCATCGCCTCCAGCCGGTAGCGCTTGAAGGTCTCGTGCGTGGGCGGCACGGTGTCGAGCACCTGATCGGCGCGGGCCCATTCGTTGTTGCGGATGAGCGCGTCGGCGAAGTCGATCTTGTCATCGTCGGTCGATTCTTCATGATCGACCACCCGTTTCCAGGCCGAGACCGCCTCGGTCGTGCGCTTGGCGCGGACGAGCGACTGCGCCAGCCCGCGCATCACGTCGATACGGTCGGGCTGTTCGCCGTTCACACGCTGGAAATAGGAGACCGCCTCGTTGGGGTCGGCCACGGTCAGCATGACGTCGTTGAGGTTGGACTCGTCCACGACATTGACGCCCTGAAAGGCGCGGTCGACATCGGCCCCGGTCTTGCTGTCGCAAGCGGTCAGGGCAAATGCGCCGGCCGCGCAGATGCTCAGAAGGATGGGGTGGCGCATTTTTGCGTCCTTTTACTGCTCTCGCCTCGTCATGGTATCTTGCGGATCAGATAGTCGCTGCTGCCCCGCCGTACCAATTTGTAGTCTTGGTCTTGATCGTCAGCATAATCGGATTTTTCAGATTTTTCCAATGCTAACCGCAGATTGTCGCGGATTGAGTCACTTTCGCCATTGTCGAACGCATAGGCGCGGCGGAAAACCTGTTCGGCCTCGGCGATCTTGCCCAGTTCCATCAGCACCACGCCAAGGTTGTTCCAGATCTCGGGGCTCTCTTCATCCTTGTCGAGCGCCTTGCGCAACAGCCGCTCGGCGGTGTGCAGGCGGCCGAGATTGAGATTGGCGGTTCCGATGCTTGCCAGCACCTCGGCGCTCATACCCTCGGTCAGGGCGGCGCGGGAATAGGCGTCGATGGCCAGTTCGTATTCGCCCGCATCCATCAGCCGGTGGCCGACAAGCATGCCATCAACAGCTTCGGCGCCGGTCTTGATGCCCGGCGCCCAGGGGTTGTCGCGCGACACGCTTTCACCACAGGCGGTAAGCGCGAGGCATGTCAGGAAGGCCGTTCCTGCCCGTATCATTGCTGCTCTGCCTTTTTCAGGCCGTTCTTGTTTTACTTCCCGCCCATCGCGAACAGTTCCATGATGCCCAGCACCGAGGGACCGACCAGGATGATCAGTAGTGGAGGCACTGTAAACATCATCGTGGACAATGTCATCTTCGTCGGCAGCTTGTTGGCCTTTTCTTCGGCGCGCATGACCCGTTTGTCACGCATCTCGCTGGCATAGACCCTGAGCGCATCGGCGATCGAGGTGCCGAAGGACTGCGACTGGATCAGCACGGTCACGAAGCTGGAGATGTCCTGCACGCCGCAGCGTTCGGCCATGTCGCCCAGCACTGACGGTTTGTCGCGGCCGGCCTTCATCTGGTGCGAGACGATTTCGTATTCCTCGGCCAGCGCCGGATAGGAAGCGCGGATTTCTTTCGAAACGCGGATGATCGCCTGGTCCATCGACTGGCCCGCCTCGACGCAGGTCAGCATCATGTCGAGGCTGTCGGGAAAGCCCTGCTCGATCTCTTCCTGCCGCTTCTGCTTGCGCTTGGTGACCCAGTATTTCGG
>CAYGNB010000384.1:0-3044 GCA_964351135.1 uncultured Rhodobacterales bacterium
GACCCCGAGGAAGCGGCCTGGCTGAAAGAGCGGATCGAGGGTTACGACAAGGAGATCCGCTTTACCCGCGAGGGGCGCAAGGCGATCCTGAACAAGATGGTCGAGGCCGAGGGCTTCGAGAAGTTCCTGCATGTGAAATACATGGGCACCAAGCGGTTCGGGCTCGATGGCGGCGAAAGCCTGATCCCGGCGATGGAGCAGGTGATTAAACGCGGCGGCGCGCTGGGCGTCGAGGAGATCGTGATCGGGATGCCCCACCGGGGCCGTCTCAATATTCTCGCCAATGTGATGGGCAAACCCTATCGCGCCATTTTCAACGAATTCCAGGGCGGCAGCTTCAAACCCGAGGACGTGGACGGGTCGGGCGACGTGAAATACCACCTCGGCGCGTCGTCGGACCGCACATTCGACGGTAATGTGGTGCACCTGTCGCTGACCGCCAACCCGTCGCACCTGGAGGCGGTGAACCCCGTGGTGCTGGGCAAGGTCCGCGCCAAGCAGGACCAGCTGCACGATGCCGAGCGCACCAAGGTCATGGGCATTCTGCTGCATGGCGACGCGGCCTTTGCCGGTCAGGGCGTCGTGGCCGAAGGGTTCGGCCTGTCGGGTCTGCGCGGACACAAGACCGGCGGCACCATGCATATCGTGGTGAACAACCAGATCGGGTTTACCACCGCCCCGCATTTCAGCCGGTCGTCGCCCTATCCGACCGATATCGCGCTGATGGTCGAGGCGCCGATCTTCCACGTCAACGGGGACGATCCCGAAGCGGTGGTGCATGCCGCCAAGGTGGCCACCGAATTCCGCCAGAAATTCCACAAGGACGTGGTCATCGACATGTTCTGTTATCGCCGCTTCGGTCACAACGAAGGCGACGAACCGATGTTCACCAACCCGATCATGTATCGGCGGATCAAGACCCACAAGACGACGCTCAGCCTCTATACCGAACGGCTGGTGCGTGACGGGCTGATCCCCGAGGGTGAAATCGAGGACATGAAGGCCGCGTTCCAGGCGCAGTTGAACGACGAATTCGAGGCCGGCAAGGATTATCGTCCGAACAAGGCCGATTGGCTGGACGGCAAGTGGTCGCATCTCGACCGACGCGACGAAGAGGATTACCAGCGCGGCGAAACCGCGATCAAACCCAAGACGCTGAAACAGATCGGCAAGGCGCTGACCCGCGCGCCGGAGGGGTTCCCGATGCATCGCACGGTCGGGCGGCTTCTCGCGGCCAAACAGGAAATGTTCAAGACGGGCGAGGGTTTCGACTGGGCCACGGGCGAGGCGCTGGCCTTCGGGTCGCTGATGACCGAGGGTTTCCCGGTACGGCTGGCCGGTCAGGACGCCACGCGCGGCACGTTTTCGCAGCGCCATTCCGGCTATGTGAACCAGGATACCGAGGAACGTTACTATCCGCTCAATCACATCCGCGCCGGTCAGGCGCAGTACGAGGTCATCGACTCGATGCTGTCGGAATACGCGGTGCTGGGCTTCGAATACGGCTACTCGCTGGCCGAACCCAACGCCCTGGTCCTGTGGGAGGCGCAGTTCGGCGATTTCGCCAACGGCGCGCAGATCATGTTCGACCAGTTCATCAGCTCGGGCGAAAGCAAATGGCTGCGGATGTCGGGGCTGGTCTGCCTGCTGCCGCACGGGTTCGAAGGGCAGGGACCGGAACACTCCTCTGCCCGGCTGGAACGTTTCCTGCAGATGTGCGGACAGGATAACTGGATCGTGGCCAACTGCACCACGCCGGCCAACTATTTCCACATCCTGCGGCGCCAGCTGCACCGGACCTTCCGCAAGCCGCTGATCCTGGTCACGCCCAAATCGCTGCTGCGCCACAAGCTGGCGGTCAGCCGGGCCGAGGATTTCACCACCGGGTCGAGCTTCCACCGGGTTCTGTGGGACGATGCCGAACAGGGGATCTCGGAAACGAAGCTGGCCGCCGATGACAAGATCCGCCGCGTCGTGATGTGTTCCGGCAAGGTCTATTACGACCTGCTGGAGGAACGCGATGCCCGTGGGATCGACGACGTCTATCTGATGCGGATCGAACAGTTCTATCCGTTCCCGGCCCATTCGCTGATCAAGGAACTGGAGCGGTTCAAGGGCGCCGAGATGATCTGGTGTCAGGAAGAACCCAAGAACCAGGGGGCCTGGAGCTTTCTCGAGCCCAATATCGAATGGGCCCTGACCCGGATCGGTGCCCGCGAAACCCGCCCGCGTTATGTGGGCCGCGCCACATCGGCCTCGCCCGCAACCGGGTTGGCCAGCCAACACAAAGCCCAGCAAGACGCACTCGTCAACGAGGCGCTGACCATCGAAGGAAAGTAACCCATGACCACCGAAGTACGTGTGCCCACGCTTGGCGAATCCGTCACCGAAGCGACCGTCGCCACCTGGTTCAAGAAGCCCGGCGATGCCGTGGCTGTGGATGAAATGCTGTGCGAGCTGGAGACCGACAAGGTGACGGTCGAAGTGCCGGCCCCCGCCGCCGGAACGCTGGCCGACATCGTTGCCGGCGAAGGCGAGACCGTGGGCGTGGATGCGCTGCTCGCCACGATTGCCGAAGGTGCCGCCGCTGCCGCGGACGCGCCCGCCGCCGCGGCTCCGGCTGCGGCCCCCACGGGCGGTGATGCCCCCGCGCCGGGTGGCGATGCCGTTGACGTGATGGTGCCGACCCTGGGCGAAAGCGTGAGCGAGGCCACGGTGTCGACCTGGTTCAAGGCGGTGGGCGACGCCGTCGCGCAGGACGAAATGCTGTGCGAACTGGAAACCGACAAGGTGTCGGTCGAGGTTCCGTCCCCCGCCGCCGGCGTGCTGGCCGAGATCACGGCGCCCGAAGGCACGACCGTCGCGGCCAACGCGAAGCTGGCGGTCATCTCGGGGTCCGCCGCCGGGGTGACTGCCACTCCCGCGCCTGCGTCCGAGGCGGCTGCCGCCCCCGCAGCGGCATCCGGCAAGGACATCGCCAACGCGCCTTCGGCGGAAAAGGCGATGGCCGAGGCCGGAATGTCCGCGGATCAGGTGCAGGGCAC
>CAYGNB010000385.1:0-3037 GCA_964351135.1 uncultured Rhodobacterales bacterium
TTAAGGTTTTTCGATGCGGGCCGCGTCGAGACATTTGCTGTCAGCGCGGTTGCGGCGCGCGTTGGAAAACCCTGACAAGGAGGAAGCCGCGGCGGGCTTGGCGCTGTCTATGGGGCAAGCGTGCCGGCGTGTTTGGCCGTTATCAGTATCGAGCACGGAACCGTTAGGCCGCGAGGACTTTGGATGCCTACCCAAGCGGCCGTGATCATGATTTCCGGGTGCGGACAACCCAGTTGACAACGTCTCCGCGGTTTGAGGCCGTCACCTGGCAAGGCGGGGGCGATCCGGTACGCTGGAGCGAACTGGTTCGGTCTTCGCGACAAGGACGGGCGTTTCGTCATGCGGCCTGTTCCCGGGGTGGCGCACGGGTCATTGGTTTCTGGCCGCGCCGGAAGATTTCGATGATGCGCATCGGTCCACCACAATCGGGGCATGGCTCACGTAAGGTGAGCGGAACGATTTCGCCGTCAGCCCGGAGCTCCTGTTCCAGGACCCGCACATGTAGGAAGAAGCCCGGCTTGCAGGCGACCCATCCTGTGCCGTCGGGTGACATGCCGCCGCCCGGAACGATCATGCGGACATGGGGATGATGGGTGAGCCCCGAACCCCAGGTATGCAGCACGCTGGTCATGCCAACCTTTGCACCCAGACGCTTGGGGTCGGCGGCGATGGTCGTCACCGTCTCCGCCGACGCCGGAACAGCAGCCCGTAGATCTCGCGCTTGTTCCAGTACGCGATCCGCGCGATCTCCGCCGGTAGGGTGAAGACGACGTGGAAATACTCGACCGGCAGCAAGTCTTCCGCCCGCGCCGCCATCCAGTCGCGCGCCGCAGGGCCCTGGCACTTCGGGCAATGCCGGTTCTTGCAACTGTTGCAGGCGATGTGCTGGTGGCCGCATTTGGCGCAGGCCGCCACATGCCCGCCGAGCGCATCCGTTCGGCAGGCTTCGATCGCTGACATGGCCTTGAGCTGGCTCAGGCTGACATGCCCGGCATTGGCCCGCCGCCACGCGGGACCATGCTCACGGAAGATATCTGCGATCTCCAGCTTTGACCGGGGCACCCCGGCCTCGGTTATTCCCGTTTGCGCTTGCGGGTCCGCAGGTTCAGCTGCTTGAGAGCCTCAAACGGGCTGGGCGTGTCCCGGATCGTCTTGGTGGCGACCTGGGTGTAGCGCGCCGTTGTGCTCAGCTTGGCATGCCCGAGCAAGACCTGGATCACTCGGACATCCGTTCCAGCCTCCATAAGTTGAGTGGCAAAGCTGTGCCGCAAAGTATGCAGGGTCGCGGGCTTGGTGATCCCCACCAGATGCTTGGCCGAGTTGAATGCCCGGTTCAATTGCCGCGAGGAGACAGGATTGATCTTTGGCTTGCCTGGAAACAGCCAACCCTCGGGCCGTGCCTCGCACCAGTAATCCCGAAGCAAGTCCAGCAGATCGGGCGACAACATGGCTTTGCGATCTTTCCGCCCCTTGCCCTCGTCGACATGGATCAGCATCCGGTCACTGTCGATGTCGCTGATCTTGAGGCTGCAAACCTCCGAGGCCCTGAGCCCGGCACCGTAGGAGATGCTGAGCGCCGCGCGGTATTTGAGGCCCGGGCCGGGCGCCGCGGCAAGGGTCTCCGAAACGTCTTCGATACTCAGCACCGTCGGCAGCTTCCGAGGCTGCGTTCGGAACTGCATGTACTTCTTCATCTCCTCGCGCCCGCAGGTCTTCCCGGAACCTGAGCGCCATGATCCGCGCGTTGTAGGTCGTCGGCGTCTCGCCGGTGTCGGTCATGTGCAGTTGGTAGGCACGAAGGTCATCCGGTGTCGCCGTATCCGGGGATCCTCGCGGCGAGAGAGATACACGCGCTGGCGGAGTCGGACGTTGTCGAGATCGTGAAGAAGCACTTGGACGGCAACATCTCGTCGACCAAGCACTTGATGACCGAGCTCGGCTGGTCGAAGGACAAAGTGAAATGGGGCGGTCGTGATTTCGCCAAAGCCGTCGGGATCGAGAAAGGCTACTGGGCGGATCGCGGCAAGCTCAAGGGGCCCGAGGGGTATGAAGTAGATCTCGCGGAGCACCTGCAGCCGGTCGAAGCAGAAATGCTGGTCTGACGTTTCACTAGGTCCGGGTCGCCCTCGCTGATAATCGTCGGGAGAAACACATTATTATATATTTCGAAGACGACAGCGAGACGCGGCTCAGAGAGGTGATTGATAACCACCTGGAGGAGGCTCGGCGACGGGCCTCCTCACTCATCGAAGACGCACGCGAGGACGAGAACGGGTGCCGCGTGACGGACACTCAGAAGCCCCGCAAGGTGCGGTTCCGCGGGTATCAGTGGGAGGCCTATCGCTTCATCTACTGCGTGCTGAACGAAGTGATCGCGCCCAGCACCCTCGTCATCCGCCACCGCTGTCACAATGGTTGTGCATCAACCCGGAGCATCTCGTGGAGGGCTCGCAGGCCGACAACAAGCACGACGATTGGGCGAACTGGGCCTACGGGGTCGATCCGGACTGGCTCTGAGACGACCGCGTGAGCAAGCCTCCGCCGCGTCCTCCGAGACGCACACCCGAAGCACCCGCCGCGGGGGGCACAAACCGGGGCACTTTCGGACCGAGCGCACTCCGCGCCGTCCTTCGGTTCAATCTAGGGAAGGTCCTGGCTGGGGTGGTAGGAACCCTTTAAAGCCGAAGATCCTCATCAAAAACCCCGACCGGGCGCCCTTAGCGGGGCATTCCGCGGGGGCAAAAACGAACAAGAAGGGGGCTTAAGGGTGTCGGTCGAGCCGTAGCCATCGGGGGACTGGCTCTCGCGGTGTCGGAGGGACGAGTGCGGCGGTGTGGCAGGGGAAGGGTGGAATGTGAGTCGATGTGCGGGCGATCATCTGTCTCCCCGCGCCCAGCGACGGGTGCCAGCCCGAAGCGGTCGGTCGTCGCGATGCTCGGCCCCTGCCGCGCCACCGTCATGATCGGGCGGTTTGCAGCGATTCTGCCCAGAGCAGGGTACGAAAACCCAAAGCTTTCTGCAGGAGCATAAGAATCGC
>CAYGNB010000386.1:0-3034 GCA_964351135.1 uncultured Rhodobacterales bacterium
TCCAGCAGCGCCCGGGTGGCCGAGTGGCGCATCCGGTCGATCTGTTCGTTGATCTGGGATTCCTTTTCTATGTAGGTATCCGAGCGCGGCACATAGGCCTCGGGCTGGTAATAGTCGTAGTAGCTGACAAAGTACTCCACTGCATTGTCGGGAAAGAACCCCCTGAATTCTCCATATAATTGCGCCGCCAGTGTCTTGTTGGGCGCCAGGATGATCGCCGGGCGCTGGGTTTCCTCGATCACCTTGGCCATGGTGAAGGTCTTGCCGGTACCGGTGGCCCCCAGCAGCACCTGATTGCGTTCCCCGTCCAGAACCGCGCGGCTGAGTTCCTCGATTGCAGCCGGCTGATCACCGGCAGGTGCGAACTCGGTATGCATCACGAATCGCTTGCCGCCTTCGAGCTTTTCGCGCGGAGCGTCGCCCAGCGTTTTCGGCGTCGGCGCGGAGCGGTCGTTATGGGCATGGGGCATGGGAGGGGATTCCTTTCCTGTGCCGATCTTGGCCTGTTTCGGTGTCAGTTCAACCCCGGCTCACGGCCGAGTCGGGGTTGGCAGAGCGGTCGGGCTGTGTCTAACCTGCCGGCGGCACGGAACTGGCGGGTGGCGAAACGCGTGGGCAAATACAAGTTATCGCGAAACCGGACCTTCGCCGTCATCGGGCTGGGCAATTTCGGCGGCACGGTGGCCTCGGAACTTGTGCGGCTGGGCAATCATGTAATCGGGCTCGATGTCGACCGGGATCTGGTCGGTGCGTATGTGGAGCGGCTCGATCAGGCGCTGATCGCCGATGCGCGAGACGACGCCGCCCTGCGTGAGGCGGGTATTGGCGATTGCTGCACGGCGGTGGTCGCCATCGGGTCCGACGTGGAAAGCAGCGTATTGGCGGCGATGAACCTGAAGCTGGTCGGCGTGCCGCTGGTCTGGGCCAAGGCGACCAGCCGCACCCATCACCGCATTCTCAGCCGGCTGGGCGTCGATCGCGTCATCCACCCCGAGGAAGAGGTGGGCCAGCAAATCGCGCAGGTGCTGCACAATCCGATGGTGCGGGACTATGTCAGCCTCGGCAACGGGTACCTGGTGGTTCATTTCCGCACCCCCGAGGCGCTTGAAGGCCACCGGCTGTCCGAACTGAACCACGCCAGCAAGTTCCGGCTGCGCTGTCTCGCGGTGATGCGCGGGTCGGAATTCGTGGGCAGCGACGACGCGGATTGCCTGCTCAATCCGGACGACCGTCTGGTATTTCTCGGCCAGCGCAAGGATCTGCGCGACTTCGCCGCGACGCTCTGATCATGCGCGCGCGTTTGCCATCGGGACGGCCGGTTGCCTTTCTATGGCGTCTTCCGCCGCCGCTGACGCTGGCACTGTTCTATCTCGGGGCCGTGCTGACCGGCGCATTTCTGTTGTGGCTGCCGATCTCGCATGTACTGCCGCTCAGTTGGAGCGAGGCGGTGTTCACCTCGACCTCGGCGGTCACGGTAACCGGCCTGTCGCTGGTGGACGTGGGCAGCACCTTTACCCTGTTCGGTGAAATCGTGATCGCGGTTCTGATCCAACTGGGCGGCCTGGGGCTGATGACATTCGCGGTGCTGCTGGTTTCGGCGCTGGGCATCCCGATCGGCCTGCCGCACCGGCTGGTGCTGCGCGAAGAGGTCAACCAGACCTCGGTCAGCAACCTCATGGGGCTGCTGCGGGTGATCGCTGCGGTCGCGCTGGCCTGCGAAGCGGCAGGCGCGGCGGTTCTGGCGGTTGTCTTCGTGCCCGAATCCGGCTGGGCCGTAGGGGGCTGGCAGGCCATTTTTCATTCGGTCTCCGCCTTCAACAATGCCGGGTTCTCGCTGTTTCCCGACGGGCTGACGCGCTGGGTCGCCAACCCCATCATCAACCTGGCGATACCGGTACTGTTCATCATGGGCGGGCTGGGGTTCATCGTGCTGGGTGATCTGTGGCAGAAACGGCGCTGGTCCCGGCTGATGGTGCACAGCAAGCTGATGCTGATCGGCACCGCGACGCTGATTGCGGCGGGCAGCCTGGGTTTCGCCGCACTGGAATGGAACAATCCCGCCACGCTGGGCGCGCTCGATGGCACCGGCGCCCGGCTTTGGGCCAGCTGGTTCCAGGGGGTGACGCCGCGCACCGCCGGGTTCAACACGCTCGACATGGGCGGGATGCATGACAGCACGACCATCATGGTCATGACCCTGATGGTGATCGGCGGCGGCAGCACCTCGACCGCCGGGGGCATCAAGGTCACCACCGTGATCGTGCTTCTACTGGCGACGGTCGCGTTCTTCCGCCGCAGAACCGAACTCAACGCCTTTGGCCGTTCGCTGGGAATCGAAGAGGTGATGAAGGTGATGGCCCTCGCCACGATTTCCGTGGGCATCATGCTGACCGGCTTTTTCCTGATCTCGATCTCGCATGACGGCGAGTTTCTCGATCTCGCTTTCGAGGTCACCTCGGCCTTTGGCACCGTGGGGCTGAGCCGGGGCGCGACCACCGAACTGGACGGGATCGGCCGGGCGCTTATCATGGTGGTGATGTTCGTCGGCCGGGTCGGGCCGCTGACGCTGGGGTTCTTCCTGGCGACCCGCAGCGTGCCGCGCGTGCGCTATCCCGCGGGCGAGATCTATCTGGGCTGACACGATGCGCTGCGACGAATTCGCGGCTTGCCCGGACGCCGCAAATCTAGGATATGTGGGCCAAACAGCGAGAGAGAGCCAATGCGCGCACGTATCTATCGTCCGGCCCGAAACGCCATGCAGTCCGGTACGGCCAGGACCCGGAACTGGGTTCTGGAATATGCGCCTGCCAGCCGCCGCGAGATCGACCCGCTGATGGGGTGGACATCCTCGCAGGACACCCAGACGCAGGTGCGGCTGCGGTTCGAGAGCAAGCAGGCCGCGCTGGATTATGCCCACGCCCACGGCATCGACGCCCAGGTGATCGAACCCAAACCCCGTCAGGCCAATATCCGCCCCCGTGGCTATGGCGAGAACTTCGCCACCGACCGGCGCGGCCCCTGGACCCACTGACCC
>CAYGNB010000387.1:0-3028 GCA_964351135.1 uncultured Rhodobacterales bacterium
TCGAAGGCCTGCGGGCTGGTCACCTCATGCACGAGATGGCGGTCGATATAGAGAAGGCAGGTGCCATCCTCGGCTTCGTGGGCCACATGGGCGTCCCAGATCTTGTCATAGAGTGTCTTGGGGGACATCGGTCCTCTCCCGTTCTGTATGCGAATGTGCAGGTTCGAAACTGTCAGCCGGCAAATAGCCGGGCCTGTACCGAACGCATCGCGCCGAAGAACCGTTCGCGCAGGCGCGCGCGATCCTGAAGATCGATCCTTGGGGCGTGGGTATGCATCATTCGTTTCAGATACAGCCGCGAGAGGCGCGGTTCAAGCGTCCGTATGCAGGGCGCGTGTCGCTGGACAGGCACGCGACCGCGTGCAAGCATCGGTGAACGGAGCAGTAATGACGGAATTTCTCGACCAACTCCTCGCCTTTGTGACCCTGCTCTGGGAAATGTTGCAGAGCAGGGTGTCGACATTCCTGGTGCCGGGCTGGCGGCAGAACCAGCTTTTCATCCTGTTGGCGATCCTGGCGCTGGCATTCCTGGCGCGTACCGTCACGCGGCCCCGCCTGCAGGCTTGGGCGCGTGCGCGGATCGGCTGGCAGAAATGGCAGCTGCGACTTCTGGTTCAGATCCGGCAGCGGCTGGTGTTGGTGTTCTTCGTGATCATTGCCTGGATCGTCTATCTCGTGATGCAGCAGATCACCTGGCCGTCACGCAGTTACCTGATCGGGTTCGCGGCCACGCTGGCCACTGTCTGGCTGGGCGTCGCACTGATCGCGCGGATGGTGCCGAACCGCAGTCTGCGGCTGATACTGACCTGGACGGTGTGGATCTACATGACGATCTACTATCTCGGGCTGGCCGACGAGTTTTCCGCGTTTCTCGAAAGCCTTGCGATCAACATAGGCAGCCTGCACCTGTCGATGCTGACCATTCTCACAGCCCTGGTGCTGTTTGCGGTGCTTCTGACCGGTGCGCGGCTGGGCTCTCAGGCCGCGTCGCGCGTGATCCGGCGCAACTCGGACATCTCGCCATCGATGCAGGTGCTCAGCGTCAAGGTGGTGCAGGTTCTGCTGTACGGTGCGGTGTTCCTGCTGGGCTTTCGTGCCATCGGGTTCGATCTGACCGGATTCGCGCTGCTATCCGGTGCGGTGGGTGTCGGTATCGGTTTCGGTCTGCAGAAGGTGGTGTCGAACCTGATTTCCGGCGTCATCATCCTGCTCGACAAGTCGATCAAGCCCGGCGATGTGATCTCGCTCGGCGAAACCTTCGGCTGGATCAACGAACTGGGTGCGCGATATGTGTCGGTGGTCACTCGCGACGGCCGCGAATACCTGATCCCGAACGAAGACCTGATCACCAGCCAGGTGGTCAACTGGTCCCATTCCGACCAGTTCGTGCGGCTCGATATCTTTTTCGGAACGGCCTATGGCGACGATCCGCATCTGGTGCGCCGGGTCGCGATCGAGGCGGCGGCGGGCGTGCCGCGGGTTCTGAGCGGGACCAAGGCGCCGGTCTGCCACATCACCGGTTTCGGAGACAGTTCGGTCGATTATATCCTGCGGTTCTGGATCACCGATCCGACCGGGGGCCTGACCAATATCAAGGGAAGGGTCTATCTGGCGCTGTGGGATGCGTTCCATGCGCACGGCGTTTCGTTCCCGTTCCCGCAGCGCGAGGTTCGGCTGCTTGGCGGCGAAGACGCCACAGTGTTGGACGACTGAACGCCGGGTTTTTCCGATTTCATTGAAAAGTTACGTTCGCGTTGCTAAATTTGAGATATCCCCAGCGCCGGGGGACCGGCGGCGCTTCAAAAGGAGGACGATGTCCTGTTACCCCATGCAGAGTCGGCGGTTGCCGCCGATGCCCGGGCAAATGTTATGACCGCCCGGACCCAGCCTGACAGCGAAACGCTGCTGGCACGCATTCTTTCCTCATTGACCGATGACAAGGCCGAAGACATCGTGCAGATTGATCTGCGCGGCAAGACCTCGTTTGGCGATTACATGGTGATCGCGTCGGGGCGGTCGACGCGCCAGGTCGCGGCCATGTCGGAAAAGCTCACGGATCGGCTCAAGCAGGAATTCGGTCTGGTCGGCAAGGTCGAAGGCAAAGACGCCGGCGACTGGGTCCTGATCGACACCGGCGACGTGATCGTCCACATCTTCCGACCGGAAGTTCGGGAATTCTACCAGCTCGAAAAGATGTGGCTGCCGACAAGCGGCGTGGCCTCGGCCAACTGACCCGACACGATGCGCGTGCATCTTTGCGTGGTCGGCCGTCTGCGGGCGGGGCCGGAGAAGTCTCTGATTGACGATTATCTGACGCGGTTCGACCGGACGGGCCGGGCGCTGGGCCTTGGGCCCGCGCGCGTGGTCGAGGTCGAGGACCGCAAGGGCGGCGGCATGGGTGCCGAGGCGGCGCTGCTGCGCAGGGCGATCCCGTCCGGTGCCGCGGTCTGTGCGCTGGACGAGCGCGGCAAGATCCTGTCCTCGCCGGAATTCGCGGGCAAGCTGGCGGATTGGCGCGATGGTGGGTGCGGCGATCTGGCGCTGGTGATCGGGGGGGCCGACGGCATCGACCCGGCCTTGCGTGCCGAGGCGGATCTGTCGATCAGCTTCGGGCGCATGGTCTGGCCGCATATGCTGGTCCGCGTCATGCTGGCGGAACAGCTCTATCGCGCCGCAACGATCTTTGCCGGGGGCCCGTATCACCGCGAATAGCCTGCTGTGGGTTGTTCCGTAGCCGCTTCAGCGCAGATCGACCACCACCGGCGGTTCGGCCCAGCCATCGACACTGCATCGCGCCTGAACCTGCACGCGCGTGGTGCCCTCGGGCAGCACGACGCCACCCAGCGACCGGGTAAAGGGCTGTTCCGTCTCGTGCGGATGGTGCAATATCCGCATCCCCAGCTCGTTACCGTCCATGTCCAGCACGCGCCAGCCGTCGGCGTAGTGATCCCACCCGGTATCGGGGTGGCGCAGGGTCACGTCGAAACGCCAGCTGCCACCGTTTTCGCTGGCCTGCACCTTTTCCACC
>CAYGNB010000388.1:0-3023 GCA_964351135.1 uncultured Rhodobacterales bacterium
ATGGTGCTGTTCTGCGGCGGGCTGAACCTGATCTACCAGTTCTGGATCCATACCGAGGCCATCGGCCGGATGCCCCGCTGGTTCGAAGCGGTGATGAACACGCCCAGCCACCATCGGGTGCATCACGGGCGCAACGCCCGCTATCTCGATGCCAATTATGCCGGCGTGTTCATTGTCTGGGACAAGCTGTTCGGCACTTTCGTGCCCGAACTGGAGAGCGAAAAGCCGGATTATGGGCTGGTCTACAACCTCGGCACGTTCAATCCGATCCGCGTGGCGTTCCACGAATGGATCGGGCTGTTCCGCGATGCGCTGAAACCCGGCCTGACCCTGCGCCAGCGATTGGGGTATGCCTTCGGACCGCCTGGCTGGTCGCATGACGACAGCCGCGACACCACCGAGGGCCTCAAGGCGCAACACCTGGCCCGCCACCCCGAAGACACGGGCGAACCCGGCTTTCGCTGACCGGCCTGCGTTAACGGACCTCGCCGCCGGATGTTGATTTCTGCGAATCAGCCCTTATCTGACACAAGTCTGCTAATTTTTTATGTACGAGTGATTTCGATGCACCGACTGACGCTGCCCAAAATCATGCTGATGTTTCTCGCCATCGGCCTGGCCGGAATCGCCTGCGCGCTTCTCTACAGCGCCATCGGCTCCACGATCGACGAACAGGGGTTCCTGCGCGAACCGTTCTTCCTCATTCCCATCGGCTTTGCGCTGACCATCGTGGGCGCCGCCGGTACGGTCACGACCGGGCTGATCGGGCTTGTCCGCGGCGCGTTTGCCTGACACCTCGCTTCAAGGCTGCGAATTCGGTTTGTCCGCCATCCCCGCCACCTCGGCGTGGCGCGGGCAGGTGAGAACGTGGTCGTTCACCATTCCGACCGCCTGCATGAAGGCATAGACGATGGTCGGCCCGCAAAACCGGAATCCCGCCTTTTTCAGATCCTTCGAGATCCGTTCTGATAGCGGCGTATACCCCGGCACATCCCCAAGCGCCGGCCAGCGGTTCTGGATCGGGCGGCCATCCACGTAATCCCACAGAAACCGGTCAAAGCCCCGGTCGTCCTCGATCGCAACCCAGGCGCGGGCATTGGTGATCGTCGCCTCGATCTTGCCACGATGGCGAATGATACCGGGATCCTGCAGCAGCCGCGCCACCTCGTCCTCGCCCCAGCCAGTGATCGCGCTGGGGTCGAAGTCGGCAAAGGCGGCCCGGAAATTGTCACGCTTCTTCAGGATCGTGATCCAGCTCAGCCCCGCCTGGAACCCGTCGAGGATCAGCTTTTCCCACAGCGCCCGGCTGTCCCATTCGGGCACGCCCCATTCGTGATCGTGATAATCCTTGTAGATCTGTTCGGGTCCGGCCCAGCCGCATCGTTCCATCGCCACCTCCATTCGCGCCGAGATTGCCGCGATTTTCGACAAATTGCGATACTTAAGCTGAGGTTTACCAATTGGCGCCAAGGATGACCCAAGCCGCCTGACGGCATGGAGAAGTTCGGAGCCGCTGCCATGGCCAATCACCGCACCCGTCGTTTCGCCGATCTCGCCGACGGCGACCACAGCCCACTGGATGCGGCCGTTACGGCGCGCGACCGGTCGACCGTCGACATGGTGGCCGATGCGATCCGGCACCGGCAGACGCTGCTGGCCTATCAACCGGTGGTGCAGACTCGTGCGCCGGACAGAATCGCCTTTTACGAGGGGCTGGTTCGTGTGCCCGACGCAACCGGCCGGGTGATTCCCGCACGCGATTTCATAGGCCAGGTCGAGGACACGGAAATCGGACGATTGCTGGATTGCAACGCGCTGGAAATCGGTCTGCGCACCTTGGCCCGCAACTCGGCGCTGCGGTTGTCGGTGAACATGTCGGCGCGGTCGATCGGCTTTCGACGCTGGATGCAGATCCTCGAACGGCACCTTCGGCGCGACCCGTCGCTGGGTGAACGCCTGATCCTCGAAATCTCCGAATCCTCGGCCATGACGGTGCCGGAACTGGTGATCGACTTCATGGACCGGCTGCAGGGTCACGGCATCGCGTTCGCGCTGGACGATTTCGGATCGGGCAGCTTTTCTGTCCGGCATTTCCGTGACTTCCTGTTTGACGCCGTCAAGATCGACGGACAGTTCGTGCGCGGGGCGCACACAGACCGCGACGCGTCGGCCATGCTGCGCGCGCTGGCCGCCATGGCCCGCGAGCTTGACCTGATGACCATCGCCGAATCGGTCGAGGACGCGCGCGACGCGGCCTTGCTGACCGAGATCGGCGTGGATTGCATGCAGGGGTATCTCTTCGGGGCGCCCACCGTATCGCCCCCCTGGGCCAAGGATGCGGCAGCGCGTGCGAGCGCCTGAACCGGCCCGGCCCCGCATCCGCGGGAAACCGCGCCCCGCGCGACTATTTCGGCTCTGAGACACCCTGTCAGTTGTGGCGGGCGCGGCGATGTTCTATGTCCCGATCTTGTGAACAACAGGAGGACGGACGTAGCGTCACTTTCGCCAAGATGTGCGCTGGCGTCATCTTCCTCCCCACAAGCTGGCAGAGGATCACAGCCCATGACCAACGTAGTTATTGCATCCGCCGCACGGACCGGTGTCGGCAGCTTTGGCGGTTCGTTCGCCAACACCCCGGCCCATGACCTTGGCGCCGCCGTGCTGGAAGCCGTCGTCGAACGCGCCGGCATCGACAAGGCCGAGGTCAGCGAGACCATCCTGGGCCAGGTCCTGACCGCCGCGCAGGGTCAGAACCCCGCGCGCCAGGCGCATGTCAACGCCGGCCTGCCGGTCGAAAGCGCCGCCTGGGGCATCAATCAGGTCTGCGGTTCCGGGCTGCGCACCGTGGCGCTGGGTGCCCAGCACATCCAGCTTGGCGACGCGGATATCGTTGCCGCCGGTGGCCAGGAAAACATGACGCTCAGCCCCCACGCCGCCGCCCTGCGTGCCGGTCACAAGATGGGCGACATGAAATACATCGACACCATGATCCGCGACGGTCTGTGGGACGCGTTCAACGGCTA
>CAYGNB010000389.1:0-3016 GCA_964351135.1 uncultured Rhodobacterales bacterium
GGCAAAGGCCACCACATGCTGGCCGGTGCCGCTGGCCAGTTCCAGCGCCCCGCCCGTGTCAGGAGCGTACTGGTCCAGGAGATCGCAGATCGGAGGAGCGTTGCTGGCTGCGGAGGGGGCGAACAACCGGTCGCCATCATGCGGATGGGCGAGGCTGGCGGCGGCGGGCAGGGTCTTGCGGATCATGACCGCAGCCTGCCATGGCGGGGGCGGGGTGAAAAGGGGCTGTGCGGCCCCGATCCGTCACTCGGCCGCGATCGCGCCGGGGTCGGCGATCACCACGGAACAGGCATGGCAGGCACTATCGCCGCTCTGGCTGAACCAGCGGCATGTGGCCCGGATCGGGCAGGGCGGCCTGCGGTCGCGCGGCGGCAGATCGTCGACAGCAAGAAAGCTCAGAACCCTGTCGATGGCCCGGCAACGGTCACCGATCCAGTTATCGCAGCCCTTTTCGGCGCAGTCGGAGGCAAAGCGCATCCGCGCCTCGGGCTGGCCGTGGCCCGTGGCGGTTTCGACGAAATTCTCATCGACGGGCAGCGCCGTACGCATGCGTTGCAGGTGGCCGTCGGGGCCTTTTACGCCGAGCAGCAGGTTTCCGTCCTCGCAGCGCGCGTTGGGGCAGGTTTTCCCGGTTTCGCACATCGTTCGTTACCCCCGTCCGGCCTGCGCCGCGTCCATCTGTGCCCCCGGTCGCGGGCGCGGTGACCCGTGCGGCCGCAGGACCGAACGGTGCCATGTGTCCGGGAACGCCACCGCCACGGGTGTTCCGACCCCGGCGCCGGCAACGTGATCGAGAACCGCCCGATGCACCGCCCTGCGCAGGCTCGCCTCGGCATCCGGGGTCAGTTCGATGTCGCCCGTATCTACTACAATTCTGGCCATATCTTTTCGTGCTCCTAATCCGGTTCTGTCGTCTGAATGTGTTGCCGACAAATCTCGCGCGGCACTTGAATGTTAGAACAAGGTCCGCTCCGGCCCTATGCCGGTATTCCTGACCCGACATGCGGCGTTGCCTGACCCGCGGTCATGCAACATAAAGGGCGGCAGACAATGCGGACCGTGAGAAAGGGGGATTTCATGGACGATGCACAAGTGCATGAATTCGTGACGCATCACATACCGGGATTCCTGCCCGCCGCCGACGGCAGCGACACGATGATGACCTGGGTGGCGATCGGAATGATCGGTGCGGTGTTGGGGGTGGGGATCCTGTATCTCACCCTGCATGCGCTGCCCGAGAAGATGGCCCATGGCACCAACCATTCGCAGTTGCAGATCATCGGTATCCTGGCGGTGATCGCGCTGTTTACGCATAACAATATCTTCTGGGTGCTGGCGCTGCTGATCGCGGCGTTTCGGATGCCCGATTTCCTGACCCCTCTGCAGCGGATCGCGGATTCCCTGGACGAGATCAAAGAACAGAGGCGCTGACGGCATGTTCGAATTCACGCTGTGCTCGATGCTCACAATCCTGCCGGATTACCTGTTCCGGCGGTTCGTGCAGGGCAAACGGATCGGGCGCGAGATCACGTTTTTCTCGGTCTGGTACGAATTGCGCTGGGGCATTTCTTCTTGCGCGATCCTGACGGTCAGCCTGATCACGCTGATCTTTTTCTATCACCCGGCGACCAACCATGTGGGGTCGATTTTCCGCACGCTGACGATCCTGCCGGAAACCGGCGGGCGCGTTTCCGAGGTGCTGGTCGAAAACAACCAGCATGTCGACGCCGGGGAAGTCCTGTTCCGCATCGACGATGCATCGCAGCGGGCAGCGGTGGAAACCGCCAGGATGCAGGTGGCCGAGGTCGAGGCGTCGCTGGCCGTCGCGCAGGCCGATCTGGACGCCGCCGAAGGGCAGGTGGCACAGGCCCGCGCGGCGCTGGCCCAGGCGCAGGACCAGTTTGAACGCCAGTCGACCCTGCTGACCACCGGATCGGCGGCGGCGCGCGAATCCGAGGTGGAGCGTTACCAGAACCTCGTCAACCAGCGCACCGGCGAAGTGGATGCGGCACTGGCCAACAAGGTTGCGGTCGAAGAAAACATCAACACGCTGATCCCCGCGCGACGCTCCAGCGCCGAAGCTGCGTTGGCGCAGGCCGAGGCCGAGTTGAACAAGACCGTGATCAAGGCCGGTGTCGATGGCCGGGTCGAACAGTTTGCGCTGCAGGTGGGGGATTACGTCAACCCGATCCTGCGGCCCGCCGGCATCCTGGTTCCGTCGGAATTCGCCGAGCGCGACCGGTTCGTGGCCGGGTTCGGGCAGCTTTCGACCAGCGTGATCGAACCCGGTATGTTTGCCGAAATGGGCTGTCTCGCCAAGCCGTTCAAGGTGGTTCCGATGGTCGTGGTCGAGGTGCAGGACGTGATCCCGTCGGGTCAGTTCCGCCCCAGCGACCGACTGGTCGACCCTGCGAACATCACCCAGCCCGGGATGCTGACGGTGTTTCTGGAGCCGCTCTACAAGGGGCAGGCCGACCCGTTGCCGCCGGGCAGCACCTGTTTCGCCAATGTCTATTCCAACAACCATGATCGGCTGGAAAACGATGACAGCCTGAGTACGGGGCAGCGCATCTATCTGCACGTTGTGGATACGGTGGGGCTGGTGCATGCGATCCTGCTGCGCGCCAAGCTGTTGCTGCTGCCGGTCAAGCTGCTGGTCTTCTCGGGGCACTGATCCGGCTGGAGAGGCCGCGCGTTTGAGCGTGGCCTCTCCGTCTTTGCCGCAAGGCCCGATATGCGGCGTGGGCGCGGCGGCGAGAACTGAAAGGCTGAGGGAAGGGGTGGCCGATCCGCTCAAAGACCTTTTCGAGCGTCTGCATGGCATCTTCGCGTCGACCAGTGAAACGCGGATCAATCACCGGGCGGAGGCCGGAACCGACTCAGAGAGAACAACCTGGATTGTGGAGGGCGGGCTGTGGTGAGGGCGGGCCACCCCTAGATGTCAGAACGGGCTGGCCGCCCACTGCACATCCGAAGATATTCTCTGAAATCAGTTCTTTGCCGAAGATACTGGCTG
>CAYGNB010000390.1:0-3005 GCA_964351135.1 uncultured Rhodobacterales bacterium
AGTAGAAGAAATACATGCCCGTGGCCGAGATGATCAGCGGCACGATCATCGGCGAAATCAGGATCGCCATGATGGCCCGCTTGCCGGGCACGTGGCTTTGGCTCAGACCGATGGCCGCAAGCGTTCCCAAAGACACAGAGATCAGGGTCGCCACGGGCGCGATCAACAGCGAGTTCTTCACCGCGCTGGTCCATTCCGGGTTGGTCAGGAAGTCGCGGTAATGCTGAAGGCTGTAGCCTGCAGGATCGAAGCGCAGCATTTCCGGTGTGAAGGTAAAGAAGTTCTGCGCGTTGAAGGACAGCGGAATGATCACGAGGATCGGCGTGATCAGGAAGACAAAGATCGCACCGCATATCACCCGGAATGTGTAGTGCCACAGCACCTGCCCCGGCGTGAGATATGGCACCAGATGCACGCGGTAGCGCCCCATGCCGATCCAGTAGATGAACCAGCCGAAGAACCAGCCGAACAGGCCGCCCATGATCAGTCCGGGGATGGCGTTGTACATAAACCCGGCAGCCACGCCCAGGGCTATCAGGCCCCAGCGCACCGGCTTTTCCATCGCCTCTCCCAGCATCTGCATGGCAACGACCGCAAGCGCAGCCATGAGAGCTGCCCCAATGACGATGCCCATCAGGCCCGAGCCCTGTGCCGTGCCGAGAAACAGACCGGCGAACCCGCCCGCTGCGGCCAGAACACCCGCCGTGAAGCCGATGGGCTTTTTCTCGATTGGTGTGAGAATGGCTTCCGACATGGCTCAGCCCCCCAGTTTCACGTTGTCGATGCCGACGATCCGGTCGTAGGCCCAGTAAAGTACCAGAACCACCACCAGCAGGATCGTCCCCAAGGCCGCCGCAAGGCCCCAGTTGAGCGAGCTGGAAATGTGGAAGGCAATCCGGTTCGAAATGAAGATACCCGATGTACCTCCGACAATTTCCGGCGTGATGTAATAGCCGATCGACAGGATGAACACGAGGATCGACCCCGCGCCGATGCCCGGCACCGATTGCGGGAAATAGACCCGCCAGAAGGTCGTCCAGTTGGTCGCGCCCAGCGATTTGGCGGCGCGCACATAGGATTGCGGGATGGTCGACATCACCGAATACATCGGCAGAATCATGAAGGGCAGCAGGATATGCGTCATGGCCACGATGGTGCCGAACTGGTTGTTGATCATCACCAATCGCCCGTCATCGGCCACCATGCCCAGCCAGACGAGCACATCATTGATCACCCCTTGCTGTTGCAGCATGACCTTCCACGCCGAGGTCCGCACCAGAAGCGACGTCCAGAACGGCAGCAGGACAAGGATCATCAGCAGGTTCGCCTTGCTCGACGGCAGGTTCGACAGCAGGTAGGCAATCGGATAGCCCAGCAGAATACAGCTGAACGTGATGACAAGGCTCATGAACAGCGTCCGCTGGAACAGCCGGATGTAAAGCTGTTCATCCTCCGGGCGCACCTCGATGCCATCCGGCGTCTTTTCCATATCCACGGCACTCGCGAAATAGCCGACCGTGTAATCCGGACTGTAAAGCTTGATCACACGCCAGTTCTCGACGCTGAGCCAGTCTTCGTCGATCTCTTCGAACCCGTCGCGGAAGCTGATGGTCTCGAACGCAGGATCTGCCACCAGCGCATCCGCTGCGCGCAGCATGTCGGCGCGCGGGCCGTCATAGCCTGCCACATCCCCGGCCGCGAGGTCCTGATAGAGGGCGGTGTGAACCATTGACCACGGTTCTTCCTCGAGCGGGCTGTCACCGTTCGAGTCCTGCATGAAACGGGCAAAGGTCTCATAAGCGTCCGCCGTGCGCGGCAACACTTCGGCGATGCCGGCGCGCAGCTCGAAGGACGGCATCGGGCCATCCGCCTCCGACCAGGCATCCTGTGCGGCGATCCAGTCGGGATCGCCCATCAGCTCGGCCCAGGGAAGTGCCTCGTCCCAGTCGCGATCCAGATCCTTGAACTGATCAAGATACACGTCGCCAATATCGCCGACACCGCGCCCGGCGCGGCGGAACATCGACGACATCCCGGATTGCTCGTAGTTCAGACGTGACCCGAGACGGGTATGGACCTTGTTTTCCGAGGCAAGGAACAGGTCATAGAACGCCGCTTCGAACACCTCTTCAGGGGGCAGATCACCGGAATTCGAATCCCAGTCCTGCAGCGCCGCGGTTGTGCGGGGCATCGTGTTCGACACGATCTGGTTCTCGACCGAGCGGAACAGCATGTCCCCGATCGGCGCAATGAACGTGATGAGCACAAACAGCAAGAGCGGCGCGATCAAAGCCAGCGCACGCAGCTTCTGTGCCCGCAAGGCGCGGTTCAGGGATCGCTTGAGCGGCGTTCCGTCAGCGGCAAGGACCGGTCCGCTTTTGGTTTTATCCCCGGCGCGCAGGGCGATGTCGGGCGTCGGGCCGGTGATCTTGTCGGGTTCGGTTGCGGCGTCCGTCATGGCTCAGGTGCCCTCGACTAGTATGATTGTGCTTGTCGCGGTGCGACGGCGAATCTCGGCGACCTCCTGATAGGCAGGGTCGTGATACGCGCGCTTCGCGGTTTTGTAATCGTCGAATTCGATGACGACATGGCGGTTCTGCGTCTCGCCTTCCATCGTCTCGGATTGTCCACCCCGCACGATGAACCGTGCGCCGTAGCTTTCAAGGATCGGCGTGTCGCGCGCGATATATTCCTTGTACGCCTCGGGGTCGTTCACTGTGATGTGGCCGATGATATAGCCTTTGGGCATCAGACAGTCCTTCTTGATCGGGATGGGCCAGACGGCCCATCCCCAAAGCCATCAAGGGCTTATTGTGCCAGCCACGCCTGGAACTTGGCGTCAATATCGTCGCGGTTGTCTGCCCACCATTCGTAGTCATAGATGTGGACGTTGGTCGCGTTGGCCGGATCGGTCGGCATATGCGGCGCCATATCGATCCCCAGCTCGGCATGCTTGCCGACCAACGGTGCGGAAGACGCACGGGCCGGACCGTAGGAGATGAACT
>CAYGNB010000391.1:0-3003 GCA_964351135.1 uncultured Rhodobacterales bacterium
AACTCGCGCTTGTCCCAGACCTTGACCGCGCGGCGGTGGCGGCTTTCCTTCTGGCCGATGCGCACGCCCTCGGGGTTGTAGCCATAGGCCCCGAAGGGCGAGGTGCCGGCGGTGCCGATCCACTTGTTGCCGCCCTGATGGCGGCCCTCCTGTTCCTGCAGCCGTTCGCGCAGCGTCTCCATCAGTTTCTCGAACCCGCCCAGGGCTTCGATTTCGGCCTTTTCCTCGTCTGACAGGTGCTTTTCGGCCATCCTGGTCAGCCAGTCGGCAGGTATGTCCACCGCTTCGAGAACCTGCGCGATACTGATCTCTTCCAGCCCCTGAAAGCTGGCAGCAAAGGCGCGGTCGAACTTGTCGATATTGCGTTCGTCCTTCACCATCGCGGCGCGTGCGAGATAGTAGAACGCCTCGATATCGTAGGTGGCGAGCCCTTTCTTCATGCCTTCGAGGAAGGTGAGGAATTCGCGCAGGGAAACCGGAATGCCGGATTTGCGCAGGTTTTCGAAGAAGGGCAGAAACATGCGCCTACATCGCCGCGCGATGAACCAGGACGGTGGCCAGCAGGCCGAGAATGCCGAAGGCGATGGCATAGCCGGCAGCGTATTGGGCCATGTCCAGCCCCCTGCCACCGCGATTGCGGGCGATCAGCGCGCCTGAAACGGCGCCGGCAAGAGCGGCAAGGATAACGATCATGGTGCGGCGGTTCCCGTCAGCTTTCGGCCCGGCGTTTGGGATTGAGCGCAGCGATTTCCCGCATCTTTGCGCGCACTGCCCAGTCGCTGCCAAAGCCGTATCGCGCCCAGCCCAGGCTGTCCAGCCTGACGGTGCGTGCCTTGGCGCTCTGGCCCTGCAGGTCCAGCGCTTCGGCCTCGAGCATCATCAGTGTGGACAGCAGCGCGGCGTTTTCAGCGCGATAGGCCACGTCGATATTGGGGCGGATCTGTTTCAGCGCGGTTTCGGCATCGCCCCGGGCGAGCGCATGCGCGGCGGTCTGGGTGACGATATAGGCGCGATGCAGGTCCGCGCCGGGGGTGCGGTCGAGATAGCCGAGCGCGGCGTCGAAATTCTGTTGTGCCAGGTTCGGGTCGGTGGCCTGGGCGATCCGCCCCAGCATGTAATGGCCAAAGGCGCGGCGGTGGTCCTGCCAGCCGAGCTCTGTTGCGGTGCGAACCGCCGCATTGGCCGATGTCCGGCGTGCGCCCAGCGATGCGGTCGGCCCGAGCGTGGTCTGCACATTGTTGATCCAGCTGCGCGGGGTCTTGGAGATCGGATCGGCGGGCAGAAAATCGCCGCGCGGGTTCAGCCGCGACAGGAGGTCGGGCAGTTCGGCGGCAACTTCGGACGCGGACATGCCTGAATGCAGTTCGGGCGCGTAGGTGGCGCGCAGGATCAGCATGTCGAACCCAGTCAGAACCGTATGCACATTGTCGTCGTTGAACACCGAATCCGGCAGCCGGTAGAGATCGTTCAACGGCCCCAGCGCCTGCGCCAGTTCCTCATGCAGGCAGTCGCGCACCTCCTGGGGGGCGGCATCATTGGGCACGAAGATGCCCAGCCGCGTGCGTGTCTTCAACAGCGACCAATTGGTGCGTGGATCGCGGCGGTTGCGCCGGAAATCCTCGAGCGAGCTGACATTGGGCACCACGAAACAGGCGGCCTGGGGCAGCGCGCGGCGGATCTGTTCACGGCTGATCGCCTCGATGGTGATATTCGCATCGCCCTCGCGCACCTGACTGATGTCGATCCCCGCTTCGTTGCGCAGGCGTGTCAGCAGCCGGGCGAGATCGGGGCCGAGCGTGGGTGACGGCGCGCCGGTGACCCGCACGGTGATCGGGGTTTCGAACCGGGTAAAGGTCGGCAGGGGGCGGCCGCTCTCCAGTTCGAAGTGCAGGCTGAGGAAATCGGCGGCGATATTCGCGTTCGACCGCTGTGGCGGTGTCGGGTGGGACCTTGTGAAACTCCGGACCGGCGGCAGATCGCTGTCGGTCTGCTGTGCGCGGGTCGGCGTGTGCGGGGCCGGTGCAGTGGTGCAGGCGGTCAGCGCCAGTACCGCGAGAAGGGAGGCAGCGGTGCGGATCATGGGCGCTGGTACCTGATAAAGGGTGTGCAGGTGCCGATACGGTCGTAGAGACGCCGGGCGGTTGTGTTGAAATCCTGTGTCAGCCAATAGACCGACGGCGCGCCCGCCGCATCGGCGGCGGCATAGACCGCCTCGATCAGGGCGCGGCCCACGCCGGCACCGCGGCTTTCGGGGCGGGCATAGAGATCCTGCAGGTAGCAGACATTCTCGATCTTCCAGGCGTGGCGGTGAAACAGGTAGTGGACCAGACCGACCGGGCGGCCATCGGTTTCGGCCAGCAGACAGGAAAAATCCTGCGGGTCGTCGCCCAGCAACCGTGCAAAGGTGCTGTCGTAGACCTCTTGCGGCACCGAAGTTTCGTAAAACTCGAGATACCCTGTCCACATTTCCGTCCAATCGGCGCGGTCGTTCGGGCGCAGGGGGCGAATGGAAACGGGTGCGGGCATGATCCGAAGGTGACAGAGGGCGGGGCTTGGCTCAAGCGCCTTTTGCGCCGCCCCCCGTGTCAGGTCAAGCAAAAGCGCAGCGGTTTCAGCGCTGGGCACGGGCCATGAAGGCGAGCCGCTCGAACAGATGGACGTCCTGCTCATTTTTCAGCAGCGCCCCGTGCAGCTTGGGCAGCGCATTGGTGCCGTCGCGCTTCATGTCCTCGGGGCTCAGATCTTCGGCCAGCAGCAGTTTCAGCCAGTCCAGGACCTCCGAGGTCGACGGTTTCTTCTTCAGCCCGGCGGTATCGCGGATTTCGTAGAACTGGGTCAGCGCCGTGGTCAGCAGGGCCTCCTTGATACCGGGGTGGTGCACCTCGACGATCTTGCGCATAGTCTGTTCGTCGGGAAAGCGGATGTAGTGAAAGAAACACCGGCGCAGAAAGGCGTCGGGCAGTTCCTTTTCGTTGTTCGAGGTGATGATCACGATCGGGCGCT
>CAYGNB010000392.1:0-3001 GCA_964351135.1 uncultured Rhodobacterales bacterium
GCTCGATGCGGCGGTCTTCATGATCTATTCGCTCAACGGCGAACGCTGCACCTCGTCCTCGCGGCTGCTGGTGCAGGACAGTATCGCCGACGATTTCCTCGCCCGCCTGACCGAGCGTGTGAACAACATCCGCGTTGGCCACCCGCTGGACCCGGCAACGGAAATCGGCCCGCTGATCCACGAAACCCATTTCAACAAGGTGACCTCGTTCTTTGAGAGGGCGGAACAGGACGGCGCCACCATCGCCGCCGGCGGCGGCCGCGTGGGCGATCAGGGCTGGTTCGTGCGCCCCACCCTGTTCACGAATGCCGATAACGGTATGTCCGTCGCGCGCGACGAAATCTTTGGCCCCGTCCTGACCGCGATCCGCTTTGGCACCGAGGACGAGGCGCTGGAAATCGCCAATGACACACCCTATGGGCTGACCGCCTATGTCTGGACCAACGATCTGACCCGCGCGCTGCGCTTTACCGATGCGCTCGAAGCGGGCATGATCTGGGTGAACTCGGAAAACGTGCGCCACCTGCCCACGCCGTTTGGCGGGGTCAAGGCAAGCGGCATCGGCCGCGACGGCGGCGACTGGTCCTTCGACTTCTACATGGAAACCAAGCACATGGGCTTTGCCACCGGACAACATCGCATCCCGCGCCTCGGCGTCTGACCGTCCGCGCGGCAATGGCGACGGTCCGCCGCGCCACCGCCCATATCGACCGCAGGTGATCACATGCCCGTTCCCGCCCCCGAGCTTTACCCGCCCTTCAACATCGTGCGTCTCAGCCATGTGGAGTACGGCGTGACCGATCTGGCTGCGTCGCGCGCCTTCTACGCCGATGTACTGGGATTGCAGATCACCCATGAGGACACGGATCACATCTGCCTGCGCGCGATGGAGGAACGAAACCACCACTCGGTCGTGCTGCGGAAATCCGACGCCGCCACGGTCGGGACGTTGGGGTTCAAGCTCTACGACGATCCCGACCTGGACCGCGCCGCCAAATTCCTTGCCGCCGAGAACCTGCCGGTCGAATGGATCGACCGCCCGCGTCTGGGCCGCTGCCTGCGCACGCGCGATCCCTGGGGCATTCCGTTGGAATTCTATGTCCGCATGGACCGCCTGCCACCGATCCACCAGCACTATCGCCTCTATCGCGGGGTCAAACCGCTGCGTATCGACCATTTCAACATGTTTGCCTCGGATGTGGATGCCAGCGTCGCATTCTACAATCGCCTCGGGTTCCGCGTGACCGAATACACCGAGGACGACAACAGCGGGCGGCTCTGGGCCGCCTGGATGCACCGCAAGGGCGGCGTGCATGACATCGCCTTTACCAACGGGTTCGGACCCCGCCTGCATCACACGGCCTTCTGGGTGTCGACGCCGCTCAACATCATCGACCTGCTCGATCTGATGTCGACCACGGGCTATGTCGATCACATCGAACGCGGCCCCGGACGGCACGGGATATCAAACGCGTTTTTTCTCTATGTCCGCGACCCCGACGGGCACCGGATCGAACTTTACTGTTCCGACTACCAGACCGTCGATCCCGATCACGAACCGATCCGCTGGTCGCTGACCGACCCCCAGCGCCAGACCCTGTGGGGCGCCCCCGCCCCACGCAGTTGGTTCGAGGAAGGCTCACTGTTCGCAGGGGCAACCCCGATGCCGTCACAGCTCGACGCGCAGCCGATCATCGCGCCGTGACCACCTGACCGGAGGACCAGCCATGGAATGGGACGATTTCGCCGCCTGGGGGCGTCGCGCCGCCGACTGGGCACAGGACTATCGCCGCAGCGTCGGCGATCTGCCGGTGAGGGCACAGACGCAGCCCGGCGAGGTGCTGAATGCCCTGCCCGAAACGCCGCCAGAGAACCCCGAGGATATGGAAAAGGTGTTTGCCGATTTCGAGCGTATCGTGATGCCGGGCATCACCCATTGGCAACATCCGCGCTTCTTTGCGTATTTCAACTCCAACGCCGCCGCGCCGGCGGTGCTGGCCGAGTTTCTGGTCGCCGCCATCGCCCCGCAATGCATGTTGTGGCAGACCTCGCCGGCCGCGACCGAGATGGAAACCCGGATGATAGACTGGCTGCGGCAGGCCATCGGCCTGCCGGACGGGTTCGCCGGGGTGATCCAGGACAGCGCCTCCTCGGCCACGCTGGCGGCGGTGCTGACCATGCGCGAACGCGCGCTGGACTGGACCGGCAACAGCGCCGGGCTGGCCGGGCAGATCCCGCTGCGGGTCTATTCGTCTTCCGAGGTTCACACGTCGATCGACCGGGCGATCTGGGTGTCGGGCATCGGCGAGGCGAACCTGGTGCGCATACCGACCAAGGGCGACTGGCGCGGAATGGACCCGCTGGCACTGGAAGAAGCGATCATCGCCGACAAGGCCGCCGGGCTGCAGCCGGCCGGTGTGATCCTCTGCGTGGGCGGCACGGGCACCGGCGCTACCGATCCCGTGGCCGACTGTATCTCCGTCGCCCGGCGACACGGGCTCTACACCCATGTGGATGCCGCCTGGGCCGGATCGGCGATGATCTGCCCCGAGTTCCGGCCGATGTGGGCAGGCGTCGAGGACGCGGATTCGGTGGTTTTCAACCCGCATAAATGGCTGGGTGTCCCGTTCGACTGCGCGGCGCATTTCCTGCGCGACCCGGACACGCTGGTGCGCACGCTGGCGATCAGCCCGGAATTCCTGAAGACCCACGGCAAGGACGGGATCGTGAACTATTCCGAATGGTCGGTGCCGCTGGGCCGCCGGTTCCGGGCGCTCAAGCTGTGGTTCCTGATCCGCGCCTTCGGGCTGGACGGGTTGCGCGCGCGCATCCGCAACCACGTCGCCTGGGCGCGCGCGCTGCATGACCGGCTGGCGGCAGAGCCTGATTTCGAAATCGTCACCCCGCTGATGTGGTCGCTGTTCACCTTTCGCTACGTCCCACCGGGCGCCAGCGATCCCGACGCGCTGAATCTGGCGCTGGTCGAGGCCATCAACAACGA
>CAYGNB010000393.1:0-2972 GCA_964351135.1 uncultured Rhodobacterales bacterium
CTGATCATCGGTGGCGGGATCGCCGCCTACAAGTCGCTCGACCTGATCCGGCGGCTGCAGGAACGTGGCGCTGCCGTGACGCCGGTGCTGACGCGCGGGGGTGAACAATTCGTGACGCCGCTCGCGGTGTCGGCGCTGGCCGGGGCGCCGGTGCATCGCGATCTGTTCGACCTGACCGCCGAGGCCGAGATGGGCCATATCCAGCTGTCGCGCAGCGCCGATCTGGTGGTGGTGGCCCCGGCCACCGCCGACCTGATGGGCAAGATGGCGAATGGGCTGGCGGACGATCTGGCCTCGACCCTGTTGCTGGCCACCGACACGCCGGTGCTGGCGGCACCCGCGATGAACGTGCGCATGTGGTTGCACCCTGCGACCCAGCGCAATCGCGCCGCGCTGGGTGCCGACGGTGTCCGTTTCGTCGGCCCGAACGAAGGTGACATGGCCTGTGGCGAATTCGGGCCGGGCCGCATGGCCGAGCCGCTGGAGATCGTTGCGGGTATCGAGGCAGCGCTGGGCGGCGGGGCGTTGGCCGGGCGGCGGGTGCTGGTGACCTCGGGGCCGACGCACGAACCCATCGACCCGGTCCGGTACATCGCCAACCGGTCCTCGGGCGCGCAGGGTACCGCGATTGCGCGCGCGCTGGCCGATCTGGGGGCCGACGTGGTGTTTGTCACCGGACCCGCCGAGGTGCCGCCACCAGAGGGCGTGCAGGTGGTTGCGGTGGAAACCGCCGCGCAGATGGCCGAGGCAGTACAGGCGGCGTTGCCCGTGGATTCCGGGGTGTTTGCGGCCGCCGTCGCCGACTGGCGGGTGGCCTCGGCCTCGGACCGCAAGCTGAAAAAGACCCGCGACGGGATGCCGGCTCTGGAGTTTGCCGAGAACCCGGACATTCTGAAAACCGTAGCGCGGATGGGTGCGGGGCGGCCCGGGCTGGTGGTGGGCTTTGCCGCCGAAACAGACGATGTGGTGGCCCATGCGACCGCCAAGAGGGAGCGCAAGGGATGCGACTGGATCGTCGCCAATGACGTGTCGCCCGCAACCGGGATCATGGGCGGGTCGGAAAACGCGGTTGTCCTGATCACTGCCGATGGCGCCGAGGAATGGCCCAGGATGGGCAAGACCGAAGTGGCGCAGCATCTGGCGGCGCGCATCGCTTCGGCGCTGGGCGCCTGAGTCTTCGTGCCTCCGGCGGGAGTTTTTCTGGCAAGATGAAGGGGAAGCCAATGGTCACGATCCGCGTGATGCGAGACGAGGGTGCCGATCCGTCGGTGCCGTTGCCGTCCTATGAAACCGCCGGTGCGGCGGGGGCGGATCTGCGCGCGGATCTGCCCGACCGCGGTGAACTGGTGCTGGCGCCGGGCGCGCGGGCGCTGGTGCCCACGGGGCTGCGGATCGAGATCCCCGAGGGGTACGAGGTGCAGATCCGGCCACGGTCGGGGCTGGCGTTGAAACACGGGATCACGCTGGTGAACGCGCCGGGGACGATCGACAGCGACTATCGCGGGCCGCTGGGCGTGATCGTGATGAATGCCGGGACAGACGCCTTCACCCTGACCCATGGCGACCGCATCGCGCAGATGGTGGTGGCGCCGGTGATCAGGGCGGGTTTTGCCGAGGTCAAGGCACTGGGCGGCAGCGAACGCGGTGCCGGCGGGTTCGGATCGACCGGGCGCGGCTGATGCTGCTGGTCCTGATCCTGTGCGGTGCGCTCTGGGGCTTGGGCTGGCTTGTCGGATCGCCGCCGCGGATGCGGTGGGTGATGATCGCGCTGCTGCTGGCAGGTGTCATATTGGGGCATCTGGTACTGCCCGACGGGCACGCGCTGCGCGTGGCGACCGGGGGCGCGGCGGCACCCTGGTTGCTGTTGCTGGGGTTTGCGGCGCTGGCCGGAGCCTACACGCTGGTGTTGCGGTGGCTGCGGCGCAGGGCTGTGGCGCGTGAGGAACCGGCGCCGCGCACGGGTAGCTTTTCGGAGACGGAACTGGATCGCTATGCGCGTCATATCGTGCTGCGCGAGATCGGCGGGCCGGGTCAGAAAAAGCTGAAGGCTGCCCGTGTTCTGGTGATCGGGGCTGGCGGGCTGGGCGCGCCGGCGCTGCAATATCTGGCCGCCGCCGGGGTTGGCACCATCGGGGTGATCGACGATGACGTGGTCGAAAACGCCAACCTGCAGCGGCAGGTGATCCACCGCGATGCGGATATCGGCATACCCAAGGTGTTTTCGGCGCAGCGGGCGATGGAGGCGCAGAATCCTGCCGTAGCCGTGCGGCCCTATCATCGTCGGCTGACCGGGGAGGTGGCGGCGGATCTGTTTGCCGATTTCGATCTGGTGCTGGACGGCAGCGACAACAGCGAAACGCGCTATCTGGTCAACCGGACGGCGGTTGCGGCGGGCATCCCGCTGGTCTCGGGCGCGTTATCGCAATGGGAAGGGCAGTTAAGCGTATTCGACCCGGCACGCGGCGGGCCGTGTTATCAATGCGTGTTCCCCGAGGCTGCGGCGCCGGGGCTGGCGCCATCCTGCGCCGAAGCCGGGGTGCTGGGACCGCTGCCCGGCGTGATCGGCGCGATGATGGCCGTCGAGGCGATCAAGCTGATCGCCGGGGCGGGAGCGGTACTGCGCGGAGACATGCTGATCTATGATGCGCTCTGGGGCGAGACCCGCAGGATCGCGTTGAAACGGCGGGCGGATTGCCCGGTTTGCGACAAGAGGACTGGATGAAGATGACCAACCCGCTGCTGGATACCTGGGACACCCCGTTCGGAATCGCGCCGTTCGCGGCGATTTCGGATAGCGATTTCACCCCGGCGCTGGACCGGGCGCTGGCGGCACACCGGGCCGAAATCGACGCAATCGCAAACGATCCCGCGCCGGCGGATTTCGACAATACGATCGCGGCGTTGGAGGCGGCGGGACAGGATCTGGACAAGGTCCTGTCGGTGTTCTTTACCGTCGCGGGGGCCGACAGCAA
>CAYGNB010000394.1:0-2951 GCA_964351135.1 uncultured Rhodobacterales bacterium
GGCCACCCGCGCCAGCTTGAACACGTCGGCATGGGAGAGCCCGGCCTCTGGGAGGTCGGCAAAACAAGTAAGGCGTTTCAGCGGTAGAGCAGGGTGGGCAGCCACATCGAAAGGCCCGGCACAAAGGTCAGTAGCAACAGAACGACCAGCAGCGGGACGAGGAACGGGAGCGTTGCCATCACGCAGCGTTCGAAGGGTACGTCGGCGACCTTGGACAACACGTAGAGCACCATTCCCACCGGCGGGGTCAGAAGACCGATCATCAGGTTCAGGATCAGGATAATCCCGAAATGCACCGGGTCGATGCCGACCTGCATCGCGACCGGCAGCAGAACCGGCGTCAGGATGGTGATCGCGGCAATCGTCTCCATGAAGCAACCGACGATGAGGACGATCAGCATGATGACAAGCACGATCATCGTCGGGCTGTCGGTCACCGACAACAACGCTCCGGCAAAGGTCTGCGCCACGCGGTTGGCGGTGAGGATCCAGCCGAATATGGCCGAGGCCGCGACGATCATCATGATCGAGGCGGTGGTTTCGACCGTGTCCATCGAAACCTTCAGGATTCGCCGTGGCGTGAGCGTGCGGTAGACGAAGATGCCGAGCAGCATGGCATAGGCCACGGCGGCGATGGCGGCCTCGGTTGGGGTGAACGCACCGCTGAGGATCCCGCCCACGATGATGATCGGCGTGAAGAGCGGCAGGAGCGCGTCGACGAAGGTGCGCAGGAACACACCCATCCGGAACCGGTCGTCGCGGGGATAGTTGCGCAGCCGCGAACAGACGGCGACCATGATCATCAGCGCCAGCGCCATGACAAGGCCGGGGATCAGGCCGGCGGCAAAGAGCTGGCCGATCGAGGCATTGGCGATCACGCCGTAAACCACCAGCGGCAGCGACGGCGGGATGATCGGCCCGATGGTCGAGGAGGCCGCGGTGATCCCCACGGAAAAATCGGTGTCATAGCCCGCCTCGCGCATTGCCCGGATTTCGATGTTCCCGAGGCCCCCGGCATCGGCAACCGCAGCGCCCGACATGCCGGCGAAGATTACACTGGCCCCCACGTTCACATGACCCAGCCCGCCATGCATCCAGCCCACCGTCGCGCGGGCGAAGGTGAAGATCTTGGTGGTGATGCCCGAACTGTTCATCAGGTGCCCGGCGAGGATGAAGAACGGCACCGCGATCAGCGGGAAGGAGTTGATCCCGTTGACCATGTTATGCAGCACGACGAGGTCTGGCATCCCGCTCATCGAGATGAAGAACAGCGACGCGACGCCGAGCGCGACGGCAACCGGCGCACCCGCGACGAGCAGGAAGAACAGGATGACGAACATCAGGGCGAGCGTCATGGAGGGAAGCCTTTTCAGTCCTGCATTTCGGAAAGCGCGTGGTCCTCGAGGTCCTGTAGAACCTCTTCGGGCTGCGCGCGGATTTTGCGATAAAGCCAGATCGCGGAGTAGAGCGCCATCGCCGCGAGACCGAGCGCGACCGCCCAGTAGACGAAGCTCTTGGGGATCTCGGCCGAGGCCATCTTGGTCTTTGTTTTCCCGGCGAGTTCGACGCCGACCCAGGCCAGGTAGCCCCAGAACAGGAATGTCAGCGCCTCCATAGCGACGGCGAGCCATTTCCCGGCGGTGGGAGGCAGGTAGCGATAGAAGAATTCGAGAAAGATGTGGGTGCCTTTGCGCGATACCGTGACCGCGCCGAAAAAGGCGACCAGGATCAGCACGTAACGGGCGATCTCTTCGGTCCAGGCGAGGCTGTCATTCAGCACGTACCGCGTGAAGAATTGCAGAAAGACGATCACTGCCAGCCCCCAGAGCGCGATCAGCCCCGGCAGGTCGACCAGCCGGATGTTGACCGACCCGCCGCTATCATTCAGTCCAGAAGGGCGGGCCGCATCTCGACCGCGCCCTTCTGTACCGCCCCCGTCGTGCTTGATCATATGCCTGCCCGATCAGAGCCCCTGGAGACGTTCGAAATGCTCCATTTCATAGGGCACGGCCGACAGGTCGGTGAGCATCGGTTTCACAGCGTCCTGGAACGGCTGCTTGTCGACCTCGTTGACCGTGATCCCCTTGTCGCGGAACCACGCGACGAGGCTCTGCTCGGCATCGTAGATGCTCTGCGAGACCGTGGCGGCAGCTTCCTTCAGTACCTCCTCGACCGTGGCGGCATCGTCACCGACACGGGCCATCGCGCTGTCGGAAACGATGATCAGCAGCGAGTTCAGGATGTGCCCTGTCAGATTGATGTTCGACTGGACCTCATAGAACTTCTTGAACTGGATCGTCGGCAGCGGGTTTTCCTGAGCATCCACGACGCCCTGCTGCAGCGCCAGGTAGACTTCGGAAAAGGCCATCGGTGTAGGATTGGCGCCCACTGCGTTGGGGAACATCAGCATCACCGGGCTGTTGGGCACCCGAATCTTCAGGTCCTTCATGTCCTCGGGTTTGAGGATCGGGAAATTCGAGGTCACGTGCCGCTGACCGTAGTAGACGAGTGCCATGACGGTGTGGCCGGTGGCGTCCTTGTAGCCTGCCGACAGTTCTTGGAACAGGTCGCTGTCGCGGTAGGTTTTCCAGTGATCGTAGCCGCGCATGATGAACGGATAGTCCGAAATCGCGATCGGCCCGTAATAGCGTTCCACGAAACTGGGGCCTGTGTAGATGATGTCCACCGCGCCAATGCCGAGGCCCTCGTTGATCTCGACCTCCTTGCCCAGCGACGAGGCCGGAAAGACCTGGAACTCGATCCGGCCATCGGTGCGGGCCTTGATCTCGTCGGCCGCCCATAGCGCCACCTTGTGATAGTCCGACCCTTCTTCATAGACATGTGCCCATTTGAGCGTCTCGGCCGCCAGCGCGGCTGTCGCGGTGCCCAGCGATAGGGCCGTGGCCACCGCGACTGCACTCACCTTGTTCAAAAACATCAGTGTTCCTCCC
>CAYGNB010000395.1:0-2938 GCA_964351135.1 uncultured Rhodobacterales bacterium
GACACAGCGCGCGCGCCAGCCCCGGCTCCATGCCCACATCCTTGATCGCGGCCCGGAACGTAGCCTCGGTCCAGCCGTCTATCGGCACATGAAACAGCGCCGCATCCAGCAGCTTTTCCTTCGGATCGGTCGGGTCGGCGGTCATTTTCGGGGCCTCCTCGCGGTGGAACGCAACACTGGACAGGGCCGCAACGGCTTGCTATACGGCCACTTCCTGCAATTCCTTGCAACTCTAGACCAGAAAGGTGGTGACAACCACATGCAGGTGAGTGTTCGCGACAACAATGTCGATCAGGCGCTGCGCGCGTTGAAGAAAAAACTGCAACGCGAAGGCGTGTTCCGCGAAATGAAGCTTCGGCAGCATTTCGAGAAGCCGTCCGAAAAGAAAGCGCGTGAAAAGGCCGAGGCGATCCGCCGTGCCCGCAAACTGGCGCGGAAAAAAGCACAGCGCGAAGGTCTGCTTTAACCTCCGCTTCAACCACGGCCGTCGTCATTGCGACACGACAGGTTCGACGACCCCCGGGCTTCCGCTTCGGGGGTTTGTCATTTCAGGCCCCGCCTTTCTCTTGCTTCAAATATCCCCGCCGGAGGCAGCCCGAGCCAACCGGCCACAGGCCGGGCGGCGAGATACCCTGCGCGCCGAAGGCGCTCAATCCGGCAACCCGTCAGCGCTTGGACGCGGCAAAGAAATTCAGGCGCGCCGGCAGGTGAACCCCGTGTGGCGTGGCATAGCGGCGGAACGCATTGGCAATGCGCGCTTCGATCACCGCTAGCTCCTCGTCACCGCCTCCCGCCATGCGCAGGATGCGGTCCACCGGACCCAGCCGGGCCGCCAGCCGCGCCAGTGCCTGCAGCGGGCCGGGATGCACCAGCCCCACGGTTTCACGCGTCGCCGACACATCGTCGAACCCGGCCTGTTCGAGCATCGACACCACCCGATCCGCGTCGGCAAAGGCGACCGGCCCCGGCTCGGCCCCGTCCCAGGCGGATCGTAACACGCCCAGGAATTTCGACGCCTGCTTGCCCGGGATCGCGAACCACGGGTTCTCGGCCACGCCGCGCCAGCAGGCCATGTGCAACCGCCCGCCACGTTTCAGCGACCGATGGATATTGCGGAACGCCAGGATCGGCTCGTTGAAGAACATGGTGCCGAATCGCGACGTCACCAGTTCGAAACGATCCGTCCCGAAATCGTGGCACTGGGCATCTGCCAGCACATAGGTGACGTCACCCCCGCGCTTGCGCGCCCGTTTCAGCAGCAGCGCCGAAATGTCGGCGGCCAGCACCGTGCCGCCACTGTTCAGCCGCGCGGCGAGATCCCGCGCCGTGGCACCAGTGCCGCACCCGATGTCTAGCACCCGTTCGTCCGGCGCCGGGTCGGACAGGCGCAGCAGCCTGTCATTGACCCGCTGCAGCACCTGATCGAGCTCGTCCTCGAACTCGACCCATGTCAGACCTTCGTCAGAATTCCAGTAATCCCGCTGCGCCGCGTTGGGATGGCTTTGGCCGATCTCGGTCATCTCGCGCCCCCTTTGAAGAGAAGCGCGGCCAGTCTAGCACAAATTCAGCGGCTTTCGCTCAGGATCATGTCAGCAGCCTTTTCGGCGATCATGATCGTGGGCGAATTGGTGTTGCCGCTGGTGATCGCGGGCATCGCGCTGGCATCCGCCACCCGCAGCCCGTCGATGCCGCGCAGCCGCAACCGGGCGTCCAGCGGCGCATCGTCCCCCGGCCCCATACATACCGTGCAGGTGGGATGAAAGATGGTGGTGCCGATATCGCCCGCCGCCTGAACCAGACTGGCGGCATCATCGGCGGCGCTCCCGGGCTTGATCTCTTCGGGCGCATAGCGCCGCATCGGCGCCTGCGCCATGATTTCCCGCGCCTGCCGGATCGCCGCAACCGCCACCGCCCGGTCGCCCGGCGTCGACAGATAGTTCGGCGCGATCCGGGGCGCGCCGCCCGGATCGGGTGATGCGATCTCGACCACGCCGCGGCTCTCGGGGCGCAGGTTGCAGACGCTGGCGGTGATCGCGGGAAAATCGTGCAGCGGCTGGCCGAATGCCTCCAGCGACAACGGCTGTACGTGATACTCCAGATCCGGGGTTTCGAGGTCGGGCCGCGATTTCGAAAACGCGCCCATCTGGCTGGGCGCCATCGACATCGGGCCGGACCGGTTCACCGCGTATTCCAGCCCGATCCGCGCCTTGCCCCAGATCGTTCCGGCCAGCGTGTTCAGCGTCTTTGCCCCGGTCAGGCGCCAGGCGCAGCGCAATTGCAGATGATCCTGAAGGTTCGCCCCCACGCCGGGAATGTCGCGTAGTACCTCGATCCCATGGCGTTGCAGCAGCGCCCCCGGCCCCAACCCCGACAATTGCAGGATCTGCGGGCTGCCGATCGCGCCCGCCGACAGGATCACGTCACCCGCCGCACGCGCCGTCCGCACCCTGCCGCCCTGTTCGTATTCGACGCCGACGGCGCGCCCGTCCTCGATCAGCACACGGCGGGTATGCGCCTTCGTTTCCACCTTGAGCCCCTGCCCCGTAACCGTACGCAGGAACGCCTTGGCTGTGTTCATGCGCCAGCCGCGCCGCTGATTGACACGGAAGTAACCCACGCCTTCGTTGTCGCCGGTGTTGAAATCCGTGGTCGCGGGCAGTCCCCATGCCTGCGCCGCCTCGGCCCAGCGGTCCAGCACCTCCCAACGCAGCCGCTGGTTTTCAACCCGCCATTCGCCACCCGCGCCATGCAGATCCGACGCGCCGTCGACGTAATCCTCGGAACGTTTGAAATAGGGCAGAACATCGTCCCAGCCCCAGCCCGTCAACCCCATCTGCCGCCAGCCGTCGTAATCGGCGGCCTGCCCGCGCAGGTAAAGCATCCCGTTGATCGACGAACAGCCGCCCAGCACCTTGCCCCGCGGATAGATCAGCGACCG
>CAYGNB010000396.1:0-2938 GCA_964351135.1 uncultured Rhodobacterales bacterium
CCGGAATGCAGCGCGTCCTCGATCTGCTGCGGGCAGATGAAATGGATGTGGCTGTCGAACCCGCCCGCCGTCAGGATGCGCCCCTCGCCCGCGATGGCCTCGGTTCCCGGGCCGATCACGATGTCGACGCCCGGCTGGGTGTCGGGGTTCCCCGCCTTGCCGATCCGGGCGATGCGCCCGTCCTTCAGGCCGATATCGGCCTTGTAGATGCCGCTGTGATCGACGATCAGCGCGTTGGTGATGACGGTGTCCACCGCCCCTTCGGCACGGGCCGCCTGCGACTGCCCCATGCCGTCGCGGATCACCTCTTCGCCATAGGGACCGGTCAGGTCGTGTTCGATCTCGATAATCAGGTCGGTATCGGCGAGCCGCAGCCGGTCGCCGGTGGTGGGGCCGAACATGGCGGCATGGTCTGCGCGGGAAAGTTGCGTCGGCATCAGAGCGGTCCCATCACGTGTTGATTGAACCCAAAGACGCGCCGCGCCCCCGAGATCGGGATCAGTTGCACCTCGCGCCGCTGCCCCGGTTCGAACCGCACGGCCGTTCCGGCGGCGATGTCGAGCCGCCTGCCCCGCGCCGCCGTACGGTCGAAATCGAGCGCCGGGTTGGTTTCGGCGAAATGATAGTGGCTGCCCACCTGCACCGGCCGGTCGCCGGCATTGGCCACCATCAGCGTGATCGCATCGGCCCCGTCGTTCAGGGTCAGGTGCCCGGCGGCAGGGAACAACTCGCCGGGGATCATTTGCGCATCGACCTGACGGCGATCACCGCGGCAACGACCCCGAGCCCGATCGCCAGTGCCAGCCAGTTGCCCGCGCCATGCGGATGAAGATGCGGCCCGTCATGGGCAAAGGCCGGCGAAGCCAGCAGGATCATCGGCGGAATGTACTTCATGACAGTCTCCTTCAGCGGATCGGGTTGTGGACGGTGACCAGCTTGGTGCCGTCGGGAAATGTGGCCTCGACCTGCACCTCATGGATCATCTCGGGCACGCCTTGCATACATTGATCGCGGGTGATGATCTGCGCGCCCCTCTCCATCATGTCGGCGACCGACCGCCCGTCGCGGGCCCCCTCGACCACCGCGTCGGTAATCAGCGCAATCGCTTCGGGGTGATTGAGCTTCACCCCGCGCGCCAGGCGTTTGCGCGCCACTTCGGCCGCCATCGCGACCAGCAGCTTGTCTTTCTCTCGCGGGGTCAGTTGCATGTCACAGCCTCCAGGCTCTGGGCAATGTGTTATGGCTCAGCCGGTCGAGTATCGGCAGCAGGTGCCTGCGCAGTTCGAAACCGTCCCGGGCCACGGCCCGCACCGCCAGCACGTCAGGGCCGAGCAGGCTGGCGCCGCCGGTGTCCGGCAGGGCCGCGCGGACGGGCGCCAGATGGGCCTCGGCATCGGGTGCAACGAAAATCAGGCTGACGGCCGCGCCGCAGCCGCCCGCGATCGCGGGCCGTGCCAGCAGGTCCGCCGCCGAGCCGCCCAACCGCAGCCGGTCAGTATAAAGCGGTGCGCCATCACGGCTGATGACGATTTCGTCCCGGAATTCGATCCGGTGCAGTTTCTCACCCATCGCCGCGCGCCCGAAGATCAGCGGCTCGACCAGCAGCAGCCGCGCGGTCGGCGCCAGCTCCACCGTCAACGACCGGTGCAGCGCGCACCCGTCGAACAGGATCGTTTCCTGCGGCAACCAGAACAGCGTCGCGCCGGCCTCGGCGCTCAACCGGGTACGGACCCGGGCGCACCCACCGGCGCTGCGATAGACGCGTTCGGCGGCCTGGGTCGTCAATGTCATGGCGCTGCCGGTCCCGGCATCGGCCCGAACTTCGATCCGGTCCCCGCCGGTCAAACCGCCGGAGGTATTGACCAGCACCGCCTCGAGCCGTGGACCGCGCGGGAACAGGACTTTCATCGCACCCGACTGGTGCAACCGGTCCAGCACGCTGCGCCCGTCCCGGCGCTTGCTGCGCAGGCGGACAATACCCCGGCTGCGGGGCTGGGCGATCGTTTCGGACGATTGCCTATGCTGCAAGTGCGCGTTGATGACCCGGACCTTTCGACATCCCCGCGACAACCGCCATCATATTCTCGCGGACCTTCACAAGCGAGGCCGGTCTTGTCGCGCGCGCGTCACGTTTAACTGCACAGATTTTAGACAATCCGCCCGATGGTCGATTATTTTGTAAGCTGATCTGAGGCTCCGGCCGATTTGTCGGACCGATCTCATGGCTTTGATGCTGCATCGCGGCAAGGCTTTCCAAGCCCGCGCCGCATTGCTTGGCGACAGACCCACCGGGTCCGGGTGTGTGACGACCGTCGAATTGCAGCTCGGTCCGGCCGCCACACGGGATGCAACATAAGTTGCGGGCCTTTAGCTATGCGTTCGTGCCCTCCGGTGCAAGCGTGGCCGGGCCCGCGGGGAGATAACGATGACAATCACTGCCAGACTGCTGACCGGCGCCGGGGCGCTCCTGCTTTCGGCCGGTTTCGCGCAGGCGCAGGACTGCCCGGTCAAACTGGGTGTTCTGCATTCACTGTCGGGAACCATGGCGATTTCCGAAACCACGCTGAAAGATACGATGCTGATGCTGGTGGAACAGCAGAACGCCAAGGGCGGGCTGCTGGGCTGCGAGATCGAGGCCGTTGTGGTCGATCCCGCCTCGGACTGGCCGCTCTTTGCCGAAAAGGCGCGCGAGCTTTTGACCGTTCACGAAGTCGATGTGATCTTTGGCAACTGGACCAGCGTGAGCCGCAAATCGGTCCTGCCGGTGATCGAGGAACTGAACGGCCTGCTGTTCTATCCGGTGCAATATGAAGGCGAGGAAAGCTCGAAAAACGTCTTCTACACCGGCGCGGCGCCGAACCAGCAAGCGATCCCGGCGGTCGATTACTTTCTCGAAGAACTCGGCGTCGAGAAATTCGCACTGCTGGGTACCGACTAT
>CAYGNB010000397.1:0-2936 GCA_964351135.1 uncultured Rhodobacterales bacterium
GGGTTGGAGCCCGCCCGCGACGACGACGGAGAGCCGGTTGCCACCGGCCTGATCGTGAACATGATCGACCAGCGCGTGCGCAAGCTGACGCCGGAATTCACCAGCTATACCATTGCCAAGATGGGGCTATGGGCAATGACCCGCACCGCGGCGCAGGCATTGGCGCCGGCAATCCGCGTGAACGCGATCGGCCCCGGCCCGACCCTGCGCGGCGCGCGCCAAAGCGCCGGCCACTTTGCCGGCCAACGGGCGGGGACGGTTCTGGGGCGTGGCGCCGATCCGGCCGACATAACCGCGGCGCTGGGGTTCTTTCTCGACGCGCCTTCCGTGACCGGTCAGTTGATCTGCCCCGATGGCGGGCAGCACCTCAACTGGCAGACCCCGGATGTTCTGGGCGTCGAATAGACGGCTTTTCGACCCGACTTTTGCACCGGCAGCATGGCGGTTACATTTCTGTGACATTCCGCCTTTGTTTTCAAAGGCTTGCAAGTGAGTATATTTTTTATCATTTAGAATCAACAGGTTGAGTTCGTGCTTAAAAATTGTGCAATGTGACGATGCCTGCCGGAAGTAACGAAAATTTCGGCCTACCCATAAGTTATCATCGGACTTATCCACAGAAACGGTGGATTTGTTAACGCTTGCATCGCTGGTGTCGAGATTGCAGCGCGGGCCAGAGAATCATATCTCTCGGATATGACGGACGCGAACACCCACCCGACCGGCCATGCGCTGATCCAGGATTATCTGAGGACGCTGGACGGATCGCCCGGCGTTTACCGGATGCTGGATGCGCAGAACCGGGTGCTTTACGTCGGCAAGGCGCGCAATCTGCGCGCGCGGGTGTCCAGCTATGCCCGGCCCCATGGCCATAGCGGGCGCATCGCGCGGATGATCGCCCAGACCGCGTCGATGATGTTTCTGACCACGCGCACGGAAACCGAGGCGCTGCTGCTGGAACAGAACCTGATCAAGCAGCTCAAGCCGAAATACAACGTGTTGCTGCGCGACGATAAAAGCTTTCCCGAAATCCTGGTTACCGGCGACCACGACTTTCCGATGATCCGCAAGCATCGCGGCGCGCGCAAACCAAAAGGCAGATATTTCGGACCTTTCGCCAGCGCCGGCGCGGTCAACCGCACGCTGAACCAACTGCAAAAGGCGTTCCTCCTGCGCAATTGCTCCAACGCCACGTTCGAGAGCCGGTCGCGCCCCTGTCTGCTCTACCAGATCCGGCGTTGTTCGGCGCCTTGTACGGGCGAGATTTCGGCCGAGGACTACGCCGCTTCGGTGCGCGATGCCGAACGGTTCCTGTCGGGGCGCTCGACCCGCGTGCAGGAGGAACTGGCCGAGCAGATGCAGGCGGCCTCCGAGGCGCTGGAATTCGAACGTGCCGCGGCCCTGCGCGACCGTATCCGTGCCCTGACCAGCGTGCAGAGCAGCCAGAGCATCAACCCGCGCAGTGTGACCGAGGCGGACGTGGTTGCGCTGCATATGGAGGGCGGGCAGGCCTGTGTGCAGGTCTTTTTCATCCGTGCCGGGCAGAACTGGGGCAACGGCGATTTCTACCCGCGCGCCGGGGCCGATGTGTCGGCAGCCGAGACGATGGAGGCGTTTCTCGGTCAGTTCTACGATGCCCACGAGCCACCCCGCCAGGTGATCCTGTCGGACGCGATCGAGAATGCCGACCTGATGGCCGAGGCGCTGGGCCAGAAGGCCGGGCACAGGGTCGACCTGCTGGTGCCACAACGGGGCGAGAAATCCGAGCTTGTCGCCGGTGCGCTGCGCAACGCCCGCGAGGCGCTGGGTCGTCGCATGGCGGAAACCGCCACCCAGGCGAAACTGCTGCGCGGTGTGGCCGATGCCTTCGGGCTGGATGCGCCGCCCGCGCGGATCGAGGTCTACGATAACTCGCACATTCAGGGCGCCCACGCGGTCGGTGCGATGATCGTCGCCGGGCCCGAAGGGTTCATGAAAAACGCCTATCGCAAATTCAATATCCGTGGCGACAGCCTGACCCCCGGCGACGATTTCGGCATGATGAAAGAGGTGCTGACCCGCCGTTTCGCCCGGCTGCTGAAGGAAGACCCGGATCGTGAAAGCGGCACATGGCCCGACCTTCTGCTGATCGACGGTGGCGCCGGGCAGATCAGCGCCGTGTCGGGTATCCTCGCCGAACATGGCGTGTCGGATGTCCCGGTGATTGGCGTCGCCAAGGGGGTCGACCGCGATCACGGCAAGGAAGAGTTCCACCGTCCCGGCCAGCGACCGTTCGCGCTGCGCCGCAACGATCCGGTGCTCTATTTCGTGCAGCGGATGCGCGACGAGGCGCATCGCTTCGCTATCGGCACGCACCGGGCCAAGCGGGCAAAATCCATCGCCGCCACGCCGCTCGACGAGGTGCCGGGCGTCGGTGCGTCCCGCAAGCGCGCGCTGCTGGCGCATTTCGGGTCTGCCAAGGCGGTCGGCCGCGCCAATCTGGCCGATCTCAAGGCGGTCGACGGCATCTCGGACCGGCTGGCCGAAACCATCCATGATTTCTTTCACGACCGGGGGTGAGCCGGGCGCCGGCCGCCCCTTCATCTTGCCGGATAAACTCCCGCCGGAGGCATCCGCCGGGAACCGGCGGATTTCCTGCGCTGCCGCTTCCACCCGCCACGCGCCCGATGTAGGCTCCGACCCATGAAATGGACCTTGCCCAATACGCTCACCGTCCTGCGCCTGATCGCGGCGCCGGGACTGGCCGTGATGTTCCTGTATTTCCACCGGCCCTATGCCGACTGGTTCGCGTTGCTGTTATTCCTCGGCGCGTCGGTCACCGACTGGATCGACGGCTATCTGGCACGGGCCTGGAAACAGGAAACCCGGCTCGGCGCGATGCTGGACCCGATCGCCGACAAGGCGATGGTGGTGATCGCGCTGATGGTGATCGTGGG
>CAYGNB010000398.1:0-1315 GCA_964351135.1 uncultured Rhodobacterales bacterium
AGGCGGCCGAGGCGGATGCCTATGACTATCTGCCCAAACCGTTCGACCTGCCGGACCTGATGAAACGCACCGCAAAGGCGCTGGAAGTCGGCAGCCGTGCACCGCGAAGCGCCGCCGCACAGCCTGAACACGACCGCCCCGAGGAACTGCCACTGGTGGGTCGCACCCCGGTCATGCAGGAGCTCTACCGGTTGGTGGCGCGGGTGATGAACACCGAGCTTCCCGTACTGATCCACGGCGAAAGCGGCACTGGCAAGACCCTGATCGCGCGCGCGCTGCATGACTTTTCCGACCGCCGTGCGCTGCCTTTCATTGCCGCAACGGCGTCGGACCTGCGTGACCTCGAAGGTCCCGCGCGGCTGCTGGCGCGGGCGCGGGGCGGGACGCTGCTGATCGAGGAAATCGGCGATCTCGACGATGAGATGCAGGGGCGGCTGGTGCGGATGATCGACAGCCCCGGCGATCACGCGCCGCGGTTCATGGCCACGTCCCAGGGCGATCCGGTTGCCGCCGTGGGCGCGGGCCGGGTGCGCGACGATTTGTTCTATCGGCTTGGCGGGGCGAGCCTGCACGTCCCCGCGCTGCGCGAACGCGTCGATGACATCCCGTTGCTGACCGCGCATTTCCTGTCCCGGGGCGCTCGCGAGGGGTTGGCCGAACGGCGGCTCGGGCGCGAGGCGGTGGATCTGTTCCGCGCCTATAGCTGGCCCGGCAATGTGCGCCAGCTCGAGAATGCCGTGCGCCGCCTGATGCTGACCAGCCGCAGCGCCGAGATTACCCGTGCCGAAGCCGAAATCCTGCTGGGCGATCAGCCGGACATGGAGCCGCTGCTGGGCGCGCAGGATGGCGATAAACTGTCAGCTTCGGTTGCTCGCCATTTGCGGCGCTATTTCGATCTGCACGGCAAGATGTTGCCGCCGCCGGGCCTGTACGGACGTATTCTTCGCGAAATGGAACAGCCGCTGATCGAAATCGCGCTGGATGCAACCGGTGGAAATCAGGCAAAATGTGCCGATTTGCTGGGGATCAACCGCAATACACTGCGCAAGAAAATTCTCGACCTCGATATTCAGGTGACACGCCGCCGCAAGTTGATGTAAAAAGGCCACATAAGCGTGGCGCGCGGGCTTCACCGCCTGTGAACGACCACAAGATATGGCGGTTGGCCGCGCGAGCGGCGCATGAAAACGAGGGCAGCAGTGGCGACCTGGTCACAAGGCAGGCCGGTATCAGCCTTTAATTCCTGGCGGCGCACACGGCGTGCGCGTAACCTCGGTACACTGGGGATGGTGGTTCTCGGCCCGTTGCTGGCCTT
>CAYGNB010000398.1:1415-2936 GCA_964351135.1 uncultured Rhodobacterales bacterium
GGCGATGATGAGATTGCCATGTTGTCTCGGTATTTCAACCAGATGACGAGGCAACTTAAAGGGCAGCGCGAAGCTCTTCTGGATTATACACGGCAGATCGAGGGACGGCAGCGGCTGTTCGATTCGGTGCTGAGCTCGGTAACATCGGGTGTGGTCGGGCTGGACCCCGACGGGCGCGTGACCTTTGTGAACCGGTCGGCGGCACGTCTGTTGGGCTGGTCCGGCGACGAACAATCGCTGGCGCTGAAGGTGGCGGTGCCCGAATTCGGCCCGCTCTATGACGAATTGCGTGCTGGCGACGGTGAGGTTGCGCAGAGCGAAATCAAGGTAACGCGGCAGGGCCGGTTGGAAAACCTGCTGGTGCGCATGGCTACGCGTCGCGGCGCCGACGGTGGGCTGGAGGGTTACGTGATTGCGTTCGACGATGTGACCGATCTGGTCAGCGCACAACGGATGGCGGCCTGGGGCGATGTGGCCCGCCGCATTGCGCACGAGATCAAGAACCCGCTGACGCCGATCCAGTTGTCGGCCGAACGGATCAAACGCAAGTTCGGCAAGGTGGTTGGGGACGAACGCGAAAAGCTGGAAAACATGACCGATGTGATCGTGCGCCAGACCGGCGATTTGCGGCGGATCGTGGATGAGTTTTCCCGTTTTGCGCGGATGCCCGAACCGCAGCGGCGCGCCGAGAATCTGGTGCAGATCGTCGGGGACGCGGTGTTGTTGCAACAGACGGGGCAGCCGGACGTAAAGATTTCTGCCGATCTTCCGGAGAGTCCTCTGGGGGCCGAGGTCGATGCCACAATGATATCCCAGGCGCTGACAAACATTATCAAGAACGCCGGGGAAGCCATTGATACCCTGAAGGAAACCGGAGTTCCTAAGGGTTTCGCTCCGGAAATCCGCGTCACGCTGAAGACCGAGGGCAACAGTGGTGTCATCACCGTTGCCGACAACGGTATCGGTCTGCCAGAGGACCGCGCGCGGTTGTTCGAGCCTTATGTGACCACCCGCGACGCTGGGACCGGTCTTGGCCTGCCGATCGTCAAGAAGATCATCGAGGAACACGGCGGCAGCCTGGTTCTGGAAGATGCGCCCGCCTTCGACGACAGCGGCCGGGTGGGCGCGATAGCGGTGATCCGTCTGCCCATTACAGGGACCGGCAAGGCAAACAGTGCCGAACCGGACGGCCGCAAGAAGAAATCAATCGGGGTATCGGCAATCGACCCCGGGAAACCATTGAGCAGGAAGCACACGGAGCAGGATCGACATGAGTGACATTCTGATCGTTGACGATGAACGCGACATCCGCGAACTGGTGTCCGATATCCTCGAGGACGAAGGATACGAGACCCGCCTGGCAGGCAATTCCGACGACTGTATGGCTGAGATCAACGCGGCACCGCCGGCGCTGCTGATCCTCGACATCTGGCTCAAGGACAGCCGCATGGACGGGATCGACATCCTCAAGGCGGTCAAGCGGGACAACCCGGATGTGCCGGTGGTGATCATCTCGGGGCA
>CAYGNB010000399.1:0-2931 GCA_964351135.1 uncultured Rhodobacterales bacterium
TCGAGCGCCACGTCGGTCATCACCGCGATATCGGGCGCGGCGTCCTTGATCGCGCGGATGGCGCGGTTCGACAGGTTGTCGGGGCTCCAGGCTTCGGCGCAATCCTCGGTTCGGTCGTCCTGAGCCGTGTAGGGAAAGATGCAGATCGCCGGGATGCCGAGCGCGGCCGCCTCTACCGCCGCCGCTGCCGCCCGATCGACGGTGCGGCGCACGACACCGGGCATTGACGGCACCGGCTCCTCCATGTCCTCGCCCGCGCGTACGAAGATCGGCCAGATCAGGTCATCCACCGACAGGCTGGACTGGCGCACCAGGGCGCGGATCGCCGGCGATTGGCGCGTGCGGCGCAGGCGGGCGGCGGGGAAGGGGGCGACGGTGGGTTTCATGGCGCTTGCCTTCTTGCAGAACTGCGCCTTGGGTGGCATGGAAAACCCCCACCCGCAAGGGTAACGGATGCCGCGCCCCCGCGCGGATTTATGTGGACTGGCGACAAGGGCGGATAGCGGGCGCGTGAATATCTCGATTTTCGGGCTGATCGACATGCGATCCTTTTCCAGTCTCTGGTACTGGATCGGGCTGGCCGTGATGTGGTCGTCGGCCAGCTACTGGGTGCTGGGCATTCCCTTCGATCTGATCCGCCGGGCCCAGCGTATGGGCGGTCAGGCCGAGGTCGATCTCGAGGCGGTTGCGCGCGTCAACGCGAACCGGCTGCTGTCTGTCGGCCATGCCGGTGGCGTGTGGCTGCCCGCCCTCGGCAGTTTCCTGCTGTCGGGGCTGGCCGTGCTGGGGTTTGGCTATGATGTGGAACTGGCGCAGGCGCTGTTCCTGATGGGATTGCCGATGGCGCTGGTCGGGTTGATGAGCCTGTCTGCCGCGCAACGCATCGCCGCCGAAGGCGCTGTCGGTGCCGATCTTCACCGGCTGTTGTCGTGGCACCGGATCAAGACGCAGTTGATCGGTGCGGTGTCGATCTTCCTGACTGCCATGTGGGGCACCTATCACATCCTGTCCACCTCGGTGCTGGGCGGCTGAGGAGGCAACGATGAGCGACCCCAGACACATTACCGTCGGTGGCGCGCCCGAAGGGTTCGATGCGCGGCTGATCCTGGACGAATCGGCCAAAAGCGGTGCCCCGGTGCTGCATATCGCGCGGGACGACAAGCGGATGGCGGCGATGCGCGCGGCGCTGGCCTTCTTTGCTCCGGACATGCCGGTCCTGGATTTCCCGGGATGGGATTGCCTTCCCTATGACCGGGTGTCGCCCAACCCGGAAATCGCGGCGCGGCGCATGGCGACGCTGGCCGCGCTGGTGCACGGGATGCCGGCGCGTTTCGTGCTGCTGACCACGCTCAACGCCGCGATGCAGAAGGTCCCCGCGCGGGATGTGCTGCGCGAGGCCGCGTTCACCGCTCGTGTCGGATACCAGATCGACGAAACCGCCTTGCGGGATTTTCTGGTGCGCATGGGCTTTGCGCAGGCGCCGACCGTGATGGAGCCGGGCGATTATGCGATCCGTGGCGGCATCATCGACATCTATCCGCCGGGCGAGGGCGGGCCGGTGCGGCTCGACCTGTTCGGCGACGTGCTGGATGGCGCGCGTCGGTTCGACCCGGCCACCCAGCGCACAACCGAAAAGCTCGACGTGGTCGAACTGGCCCCGGTGTCCGAGGTGATCCTCGACGAGGCCGCCATCACGCGGTTCCGGCAGAACTACCGTATCGAATTCGGCGCGGCAGGCACCGACGATCCGCTCTACGAGGCGGTCAGCGCGGGCCGCAAGCACCAGGGTGTCGAGCACTGGTTGCCATTCTTTCACGAACGACTGGAAACCCTGTTCGATTTTCTGCCGCAGGCAACGGTTACGTTGGATGACCAGCTCACGCCCGCGCGGCTGTCGCGCTGGGAGGGGATCGCCGACCAGTACGAGACCCGCAAGCTGGCGCTGAGGGCGAAATCGACCCTCGGCAGCGTCTATAAGCCGGTCCCGCCGGGGCAACTCTATCTGGACGATGATGCTTGGATGGCCGCATTGACCGGGCGCCGGGCGCTGCAATTCCATCCGCTGCCGCAGGCATCCGGCCCCGGCGTGGTGGATGCGGGCGGGCGGATCGGCCGTAACTTCGCGCCGGAACGGCAGCAGGAAAATATCAGCCTTTTCGGTGCGCTGGCCGACCACCTTAAGGTTCGTATGGACGCCGGTCCGGTCGTTATCGCTTCGTATTCCGAGGGTGCGCGGGAACGGCTGGCGGGGCTGATCGAAGACGAAGGTCTGGCCGAGGCGGTGCCGATAACCGACGGCACGCGGATCGGCAAGCGCGGGCTGCACCTTGCGGTCTGGCCGCTGGAGCACGGGTTCGAGGGGCCGCTCGCGGACGGGCGTCTGACGGTGATCGCGGAACAGGACGTGCTCGGCGACCGGCTGATCCGCGCGCCGCGCCAGCGCCGCCGGGCCGAGAATTTCCTGACCGAGGCGCAATCGCTGTCACCGGGCGATCTGGTGGTGCATGTGGATCACGGCATCGGCCGCTATCACGGGCTCGAGGTGATCACGGCGGCGGGGGCGGCCCATGAATGCCTGAGCCTGGAATATGCCGAAGGCGCGCGGCTCTACCTGCCGGTGGAAAATATCGAGCTGCTGTCGCGCTATGGCCACGAAGAGGGGCTGCTGGACAAGCTCGGCGGCGGTGCGTGGCAGGCGAAAAAGGCCAAGCTCAAGGAACGTATCCGCGAGATCGCCGACCGGCTGATCCGCATTGCCGCCGAACGTGCCCTGCGCAGCGCGCCGGTGCTGGAACCCGAACATCACGCCTGGGAGGCCTTTTCCGCGCGCTTTCCCTATCAGGAAACCGACGATCAGCTGCGTGCGATCAAGGATGTGCTGGACGACATGACCGCGGGGATGCCGATGGACCGGCTGATCTGCGGTGACGT
>CAYGNB010000400.1:0-2930 GCA_964351135.1 uncultured Rhodobacterales bacterium
TGTTCGACCTGGAGAAGTATCCGGGCAAGCGCGCGCTGCAGAAACGCCCGATCGACAACATGGAATGGGCGCTCTACTGCGACGGCGTGGACAAGAGCGAGCTTTACGACGTGCTGGGCACCCCGGAAGGTGTGGACCGCGCGCTGGCCAAGCTCGGCACGATCAAGGACAGCGTCGTCTGGTGGACTGCAGGCGCGGAAACCCCGCAGCTGCTCGCCGATGGCGAGGTGGTGATGGGCTCCACATTCAACGGCCGGCTGTTTTCGGCGATTGCCGAACAGGGCCAGCCGATCGGGATGCTCTGGGACATGCAGAGCTTTGACCTCGACGGCTGGGTCGTGCCTGCCGGCCTGCCTGCCGACCGCCATGCCCGTGTCATGGACTTCCTGAAATTCGCCACCGACACGCAGCGGCTGGCGGATCAGGCCAAGTTCATCTCCTACGGCCCGGCGCGGAAATCCTCGGCGCCGCTGGTGGGGCAGCATGCCGAACTGGGCATCGACATGGCGCCGCACATGCCGACCGATCCGGCCAATGCCGGCAACACCCATATCTATGACTACGAATGGTGGGCCGACAACCGCGACGATCTGGACGCCAAGTTCCAGGCGTGGCTGGCGCAGTAAGCCCGGCAGACCAAGATAGCGGGGCGGGCCGTTCGAGGCCCGTTCCGACCCCCGCGACCGGCAGGAGGCGCCTATGCCCAAAGGATACATCATCGGCCATATCACCGTGACCGATCCTGAGGCCTACAAGGAATATATCCGGCTGGACACGCCGATCCTCGAGAATCTGGGCGGCCGGTTCGTTGTCCGGGGCGGTACGTCCGAGGTGCCGGAAGGCGAGACCCATGACCGGCATGTCGTGATCGAGTTTCCCAGCTACGAGGCGGCGAAGGCCGCCTATCACGACCCGGAATATCAAAAGGTTGCGGATATCCGGCGCGGCAGCGCCGAAAGTGTGATCATCGTGGTGGAGGGCGCCGAATGAGCGATGCCAGCGAGACCGGCCCGGTTCTGGCCGCCGACGGTACGCCGCTCAAACGCAGCCTGAGTCGCGCCTTGCGGATGCAGAAGATGCGGGCGCTGGCACTGATCGCGCCGCTGCTGATCTTCGTGCTGCTGACCTTCATCCTGCCGATCGCCGACATGTTGTTCCGGTCGGTGGAAAACCAGATCGTTTCGGATACCTTGCCGCGTACGGTGGTCGCGCTGGCCGACTGGGATGCCGACAGCGGCGAGGCGCCCGGCGAACCGGTCTATGCCGCGCTGGCCGAGGATCTGCAGATCGCGGCAGAGGCCAAGATGCATACCCGCGTCGGGTCGCGCCTGAACTACGAAAACCCCGGTATTTCGTCGCTGTTCCGAAAGGCCGGACGCCAGGTCAGGAAATGGGATATCGCCGCCGATGGGCCGTTCAAGGAACGGTTTCTGGACATGGACGACGATTGGGGCGATCCCGACATCTGGCGTACCGTTCGTGCCTATTCGCCGCGATACACCAACGGGTATTTCCTGAATGCCGTGGATATGGAAAAGACGCCGGATGGCCCCGAGCTACGCCCGGAGAACGAACGGATCTATTTCACGCTCTTCGCGCGCACCATGTTTATGTCGCTGATCATCACCTGTTCCTGCATTGCGCTGGGCTATCCGGTGGCGTGGCTGCTGGCCAACCTGCCATCGCGCAAGGCCAATCTGCTGATGATCCTCGTCTTGCTGCCGTTCTGGACCTCGCTGCTGGTACGCACATCGGCCTGGAAGGTGATGCTGCAGCAGCAGGGCGTGATCAACGATACGCTGGTCTGGCTGGGGTTGGTGGCCGATGAATCGCGGCTGGTGATGATCAACAACCAGTTCGGCACCATCGTGGCGATGACCCATATCCTGCTGCCGTTCATGATCCTGCCCATGTATTCGGTGATGCAGACGATCCCGCCCAGCTATCTGCGCGCGGCCAAGTCGATGGGCGCGACCAACTGGACCGCGTTCTGGAGGGTCTATTTCCCGCAATCGGTGCCGGGGATCGGCGCTGGCTCGATCCTCGTGTTCATTCTGGCCATCGGGTACTACATCACCCCGGAACTGGTCGGCGGCACCAAGGGCGTGTTCATCTCCAACCGGATCGCGTTCCACATCTCGACGTCGCTCAACTGGGGTCTGGCCGCGGCGCTTGGCACGATCCTTCTGGTCGTCGTGCTGATTCTCTACTGGGCCTATGACAAGATCGTGGGCATCGACAACGTGAAGCTGGGGTAGGGCCATGAAGCTGACCACGATCGAAAAACGCTCCGGCCGTTTTGTCGCCGCCGTTTGCGCCGCCGCAGGGGCCGTTGCGGGACTGTTCGTCGGGACGTCGCAGGGCAGCGGTGGCGCCGGGGTCGTTATCGGTGCGGTGCTGCTGGCCGTGATCGGCTTTGTCGTCACGCGTCTGCCGGACAGCAGCGAACGGCGGGTGCGATGGGTGGTGCTGGTCGCCTTCCTTGCCGCCGGGTTCGCCATGGCCGGGCTGTCGGGGGCGGTTGTCGGCGCGCTGTTCGGCTGGTTTTTCGGCTGGTTTGCCTACTGGATCTGGCACGGCCGGTATCGCGAAGGGCTGGCCCCCTATCTCACGCCGAGGCAGGTGCTGTGGGAATACAGTTTCCTGTGCATCTGCGGGGCGATCTTCATTTTCCTGATCACGCCGATCCTGGTGGTGATGCCGCTGAGCTTCAACGCCGAGAATTTCTTTACCTTCACGCCGGAAATGCTGCGGTTCGATCCCGACGGCTATTCGCTGAAGCACTACCATGACTTCTTCTCAAACGCGGACTGGCAGAACGCACTGCGTAATTCGCTGCTGATCGCGCCGATGGCGACGTTGCTGTCCGTCAGTTTCGGGACGCTGGCCGCGATCGGGCTGTCGCAACCCCATGTGCCGTTCCGCCGCGC
>CAYGNB010000401.1:0-2902 GCA_964351135.1 uncultured Rhodobacterales bacterium
CCCTGGCCCAGCGGGCCGGTGGTCGTCTCGATCCCCTTGGCGTGGCCGTATTCCGGGTGCCCCGCCGTGCGCGCGCCCCATTGGCGGAAATTCTTGATCTGCTCCAGCGTCATGTCCTCGTAGCCGGTCAGGTAGAGCAGCGAATAAAGCAGCATCGAGCCATGCCCGGCGGACAGGATGAACCGGTCGCGATCGGGCCAGTCAGGTGCCGAGGCATCGAATTTCAGGTGCTTTTCGAACAGCACGGTGGCCACATCGGCCATACCCATCGGCATGCCGGAATGGCCCGAATTGGCGGCATGAACGGCATCGAGCGTCAGCGCACGGATGGCTGCGGCCTTGGTCCAGTGATCGGGATTGGCGGTGCGCAGGGCGGAAAGATCCAACGGTTTCGTCCTTCGGATTGGTCAGATGGTGTTCTCTGGCGGTTGGATGCTCAATACCAGCCGCATCCCAAAGATCAAGCGGCGCGGAATCGGGCAGGGGATGCGCGTGAAGATGCCGGTCCAAGTGGTTGAAAGCAAACGGGGGGGCGAAATCCGCTGCGGGTTTGTTTAGAATCGCCGCAGTTTGGTGTCGCGTTGATTCGCGGATGGTGATTGTAACAACAGGGCGGCGGTCAGGCCGTTCGGGAAGGGGCGAGGCTTGGAACGGATCGAGGAACTGCATGCGCGGTTGTCGGGCGCCATGGTGCGGATCGACGCCGCGAACGAGGCGGCGCTGAAGCGTGTGGCCGATCTGACGGCGGCGCTCGAGGCGGAAAAGGCTGCGAACGAACAACTGCAAGCGCAGATCGAGGCGCTGAAGGCCGAAGCCGTCGCTGCGCAGCCGGCGCAGGACGCGGCCGAGGCGCAAAGCAAGGCGCTGGCGCGGCTCGATATGGATCTGCAGCGGCTGAAGATGTCGAACGACCAGTTGCGAGAAACCAGCGCCGCGTTGCGTGAGGCCAGCGGTGCCGATGAAACACTGCTCAACCGGGCCATGCTCGCGGAAATCGAAAGCCTGCGCGCTGCACGCGCTGCCGATGCGGCCGAAGCGGGCGCGCTGCTGGCGCGGCTCGAACCGCTGCTGGCGCAAGTAGATGCAACCGGATCTTCGGAGGATGCGTGAAATGCCAGAGGTGACGATTCAGATTGGCGGGCGCGGGTTCGACGTGTCGTGTCAGCCGGGAGAAGAGGAATTCCTGCATTCCGCGGCGCGGATGCTGGACGACGAGGCGCAGGTTCTGGCCGACCAGCTGGGCCGGATGCCCGAGGCAAAGATGCTGCTGATGGCCGGGCTCATGCTGGCCGACCGGACCGCCGCCGTCGAGGACAAGGCGCGGCGGCTCGAGACGCAGCTGGTCGAACGCGATGCCGAGATCACGCGGCTGAAAAACGCGCCTCCGCCAGAGCCGCAGCAGATCCAGGTGCCGGTGGTGCCCGAGTCGCTGGCGGACTCGCTGGCCGAACTCGCTGCCCGCGCCGAGGCACTGGCCGCTCAGGCCGAAGAACGCGGCGGTCAGTAAGGATGATCCGACATGCCGGCGTTATCGCCGCGGCGCTGCTGACGCTGTCCGGGGGCGCTGCGGCAGAGGATGGCCCCGGCGTCATCAGCGTGACCTATCAATGCGACCGCGCGGTGGCGCTGCCCGTGACGTTCATCAACCCCGGCGAAGCGCCGGGCCTGGCGGTGATGATGATCGAAGGCAAGCTGGTCGCGCTGCGCCAGACACGCAGCGCATCGGGCGCACGCTATTTCGCGCTGGACGAACAGGACAGCTATCGCCTCTACACCAAGGGCAGTGACGCATTCGTCACCTATCTGGCGGCCGATCACACGGCCGAAGAGGCGACCATTCTCGACGGGTGCCGGACCGAATTCTGAGCCGGGACCGGCTCAGGCGTTCGCTTCGCGGATCTTGTCGGCGGCGTCCTTGTCATAGGTCACGCCGTTCTGTTCGAACAGCGTGTCCAGTTCGCCGGACAGGGTCATCTCGGTGATGATATCGCAGCCGCCGACGAATTCGCCCTTCACGTAGAGCTGCGGAATGGTGGGCCAGTCGGAGTAATCCTTGATGCCCTGCCGGATGTCGTCATCGGCGAGCACGTTCACATCGATGTAGTTCACGCCCATGTAGTTCAGCACACCGGCGACGCGGGACGAGAACCCGCATTGCGGCATTTCCTTGGTGCCCTTCATGTAAAGCACCACGTCATTGGCATTCACGGTTTCGTCGATGCGGGTCTTGGCATTGGTCATGTGTTGTCTCCGAGGGGAAGGGTCGGGTCAGTCGGGCGCCTTGGTGGTCAGGGCCAGCGCGTGCAGGTCGCCGGCCGGACCGTCCATCTTGCCCTTGAGCGCGGCGTAGACCGCGCGCTGCTGCTGCACCCGGTTCTGGCCACGAAAGCTTTCGTCGATCACTTCGGCCGCGTAATGGTTCCCGTCACCGGCCAGGTCGGTGATGGTGATCTTCGCCTGCGGAAAGGCGGTGCGGATCAGGGCCTCGATCTCGTGGGCTGCCATGGCCATGTTGGCGTCACTCCTGTTCGTCTGTTTCCGATGTAGGACGATGCGGGCATCCGCGCAAGACACGTGGGCGTCAGGCGACGGTGGCGGCAAAGCTATTGCGATAGATCGCCGTCAGTTCTTCCAGCGGTGCCTCGGAACCGCCGAACCGTACCGTATCGCCGGTGAAACGCCCGACGCTGGTAATCGACACCCCGGTCTGCCCGGCGGCGATCATCAGCGCCTCGGCCTGGTCGAAGTTGCAGGCCACGAGGTAACGCCCCTGATCTTCGCCGAACAACGTCGCGGTGTCGTCGCTGTCGAGATGCATGCCCACGCCTGCCGCCTCGGCCATTTCAAAGGCCGCCAGTGCCAGACCGCCATCGGACAGGTCGGTGCAGGCCTTGATGAAGGC
>CAYGNB010000402.1:0-2901 GCA_964351135.1 uncultured Rhodobacterales bacterium
CTGTGATCTCCCGACCGCGACGAACCAAGGAGAGCGACAGGATGTCTGCCCTACACATCAAGAAAGGCGCCACCCGCCATTCCGCCTATAACCTACGCCCCACCTTCTCGGACGTGCAGGAACGGCACACCATCGCGGTGCTGGTCGAAAACGAACCGGGCGTGCTGGCCCGTGTGATCGGCCTGTTTTCCGGGCGCGGCTACAATATCGAAAGCCTCACGGTGGCCGAGGTGGATCATACCGGCCATCTGTCCCGCATCACCATCGTCACCACCGGCACCCCGCAGGTCATCGAACAGATCAAGGCTCAGCTGGGCCGGATCGTGTCGGTACACGAAGTCCATGACCTGACCGTCGAAGGCGCCTCGGTCGAACGCGAACTGGCCATGCTCAAGGTGGTCGGCGAAGGCGACAAGCGGGTCGAGGCCCTGCGGCTGGCCGATATCTTCCGCGCCCGCGTCGTGGACAGCACGCTGAACTCCTTTGTGTTCGAAATCACCGGCGCCCCTGACAAGATCGACGCCTTTGCCGACCTGATGCGGCCGCTGGGTCTGGCCGAAGTCGCCCGTACCGGAGTCGCGGCATTGTTGCGGGGCGACTAGGCACGCATATCCGTCAATCCGCCTCTTATTTTATCGCAGAGACAATCTGACCCGGAGTGCGGCCGCGCTCCGGGTTCCGCTGGCTTGCAATTTGCCCGTGAGCCGGTAACATGCTGAAAAATTTGTGTCAGTTCCTCGGCGCCGTTGTTTCAGGCACCATCTGATTGGCTTTATTCTATCCGATTTGATTGCGAACCCGACATGTCCGACAATTCCAGAGGTCCCGCAGAATTACGCAGCATGTTCGGCCGCAACCTGCGTCATCTGGCCAAAGACTACCCGTCGATTTCCGAACTCGCCCGGCAGCTCGATATCAACCGCACCCAGTTCAACCGCTATCTCGCCGGTGAGAGCTTTCCGCGTCCCGACGTACTCGACCGCATCTGCTGCTTCTTCGACATCGACGCGCGTGTCTTGCTGGAGCCCGTGGAAACGATCATCGACCGGGGCCGCGTGTTGAGGGGCCCGGTGCTGGCGGGCTTCGCCGGCGCGGGTCTCAAGAAGGTGACCGAAGACTGCCTCCCCGGCGGCTTCTACCGGTATTCGCGCAACAGCTTTGTCAGCAGGCACAGCTGCGTCACCGGCATCGTCACGGTGTTCCGCCGCAACGGCGACACCTATGTCCGGGGATACGAACCGCGCGATGCGGTTCGCCAGCAGGGTCTGAGCCTGACACCGGACACCCGCGAGTTTCGCGGCTATATCAGCCGGGATGACGATGGGGTCTACATGGTCATCACCCGCCACCGGGGACAGACGCCGCTGTTCATCTACCTGGCGCCGGTGGCGTCCCTCGCCCATAATTTCTGGCTGGGCTATGCTGCCCGCACCGCCCGCGAAAGCAGCACGGACCGGCGGGTGACCCGGCTTGTCTACGAACATCTCGGCGGCACTCTGACCGCCGACCGCGAGCGGATCATGGCGGCCGCCCGGTCGAGCGGTCTCACCCGCAACATCGATCTGCCAACCTTTCACCGACGGCTTCTGCAGGCGGATCATCCGTTCGAATGATTGCCCCAGGTCCGGTCTAGGCAGCCTCGACGATCAGCCGATACAGATGCCACGAGGCATGACCCAACAGCGGCAACACCAGAAACAGCCCCAGGAAAGCCGGGATCATCGCGACAAAGGTCAGCACCGCGATCAGAACCGCCCAGATCAGCATCGGCACGGGATGGGCCAGCACGTATCTGAAACTGGTGATCATCGCGGTCACGAAATCCAGTTCGCGGTCCAGCAGCAGGGGCAAGGCCAGCACCGTCAGCATGTAGAGCAGCAGTGCAAAGAGCGCACCGACCAGCGAGCCCGTGGCCAGCATGGCCAGACCGTTCATGGTCAGGAACACCTCGGCCGAGGACGAAATGTTGGTCATGGTCGACAGCCCCAGAAACAGGGCAAAGATCATGTGGCCGACAAAGAACCACCACAGGAACACCACAACGATCACCGCGCAGATCGACGGCAACTGCCGTCTTCCCTGCTGCAGCACCACGCCAAAGATGGCGCCGGGTTCGAGCGGCTCGCCCGCCTCGAGCCGGTGCGACACCTCGTAGAGCCCGACCGCCGCGAAAGGCCCCAGCAGCGGAAAACCGATCGCCGCCAGCACCAGCCAGAACGTGGTGTCGGTCCGCAGCGTGAGAGCGGCCATTGCCAGTCCGCCGAGAACGTAGATCCCGGCAAAGATCAGACCGTAGAGCGGCGCGCGTTTCAGATCGCGCATGCCGCGCCTCAAAGCCTCGCGCAGCATGTCCAGCGTCACATCGCCCAACGGCGGAACGCCGAGCGCTTTTTCCGGTGCCATGTTCCCTCCCCTGTCGTTTCGCTAGCCGTCCGGCATCGCAGGCCGTATCTGCGGCCATTTGGTTGCCTCGTGATAGGCCGCGCCCAGTGCCAGCACCTTCGCATCGGACCCGCGCGGTCCGAAAATCTGCACCCCCATCGGCAGGCCGGCCGCACCGAACCCCGCCGGGACCGCCAGCGACGGCAGGCCCAGCAGGCTCACCGGCACCACCACCTGCATCCAGCGATGATAGGTATCCATCGCCTGCCCTGCGATCTCGGTCGGCCAGGGTCTGTCCACGTCGAAGGGCCAGACCTGCGCCGAGGGCAGGATCAAGGCGTCGTAATCCTCGAACAGCGCCGCACAGGTCCGGAACCACTCGGATCGCGTGACGCTGGCGCGATGCACGTCCATCGCGCTCAGCGCCAGACCGCGTTCCAGTTCCCATTGCGCACTGTCCTTCAGATCCGCTTGCTGCGAGGCCAGCAGCCTCAGGCTCGCCCCGACCTGCCAGTTGCG
>CAYGNB010000403.1:0-2894 GCA_964351135.1 uncultured Rhodobacterales bacterium
ATGGATTTCGCATCCATCGTGTCGGCGGAGTACGGGCAGGCGATGCTGGACGCGGGCACGCCCGAGCTGCTGAACCAGAACCCCGTCGGCACCGGCCCGTTCAAGTTCCAGGCCTACCAGAAGGACGCGGTGGTCCGTTATGTGCGCAACGACGACTACTGGGGTGACCCGGCGCGCGTCGAGGCGCTGATCTTTGCGATCACCCCGGATGCCAGCGTGCGCTACCAGAAGGTACAGGCCGGCGAATGCCACGTGATGGCCTATCCGAACCCGGCCGACATCCAGGCGATGAAGGATGACGAGAACGTCGTGGTGATGGAACAGGAAGGCCTGAATGTCGGCTATCTGGCCTACAACACGACCGTGGCGCCCTTCGACAACGCCAATGTGCGCAAGGCGCTGAACATGGCGATCGACAAGCAGGCGATCATCGACGTGGTGTTCCAGGGCTCGGGCCAGATCGCCAAGAACCCGATCCCGCCGACCATGTGGTCCTATAACGACGCCATCGAGGACGATCCCTATGATCCCGAGGCGGCAAAGGCCGCGCTCGAGGCCGAAGGCGTATCGGACCTGTCGATGAAGGTCTGGGCGATGCCGGTGCAGCGGCCCTATAACCCCAACGCGCGGCGCATGGCCGAGCTGATCCAGGCCGATTTCGCCAAGATCGGCGTGAACGTGGAAATCGTGTCCTACGAATGGGGCGAATACCTGTCTCGGTCGCGCGAACTGGATCGCGATGGCGCGGTGCTGCTGGGCTGGACCGGCGACAACGGCGACCCGGACAACTTCCTCGCCGTGCTGCTGGGCTGCGACGGGCGTGAGAACTCGAACCGCGCGCAGTGGTGCCATGAGCCGTTCGAAGAGCTGATCCAGAAGGCCAAGGTCCTGCCCACGCAGGCCGAACGCCAGCCGCTCTACGAGCAGGCGCAGGTGATCTTCAAGGAACAGGCGCCCTGGGCCACCATCGCGCATTCGGTGGTCTACATGACCATGCGCCCCGAGGTGGACAACTATGTGGTGCACCCGCTGGGCGGCCACATCTTCAACGCTGTCGGCCTGAAGTAATCAAACCCTTGCGGGGCGGCGGCCAGATCGCCGCCCCGCTCTCTTCACGCAGCGAAAGACGAGCCACGTGAATCAGACCCTTGCCTCCCGGCTGACCGCCCTCGCCCGTGTTGCCACCGACCTGTCGGTCGATGCGGTGGCGCTGGTCCCGGGTCCGAACTTTACCGCGACGGTAAGCCATCCATTCATGAGCCACGAACGCCCGTTCCTGCTGGTTGTGCCCGCCCACGGCGAACCGGCGGCGCTGGTGCCCAACCTGGAACTGCGCAGCTGGGATCTGGTCGGTTTCGGCGGGGCGGTGTTCGACTGGCGCGATCAGGATGGCTATGACGCGGCCTTTTCCGCGCTGCTGGACCACCTCCGGATTTCATCGCTCGCCGTCGAGGGCCAGGTGATGCGTGTTTTCGTGCATCATGCCCTGAAAGCGGCGCAGCCCGACCTGCGCATCGTCGACGGCGAGGCCGCGATTTCCGGCCTGCGCATCGTCAAGAACGACGACGACATCGCCGCCCTGCGCGCGGCCATCGCAATCTCGGAACGCGCGCTGGAGCGGACACTGACGGGCATTCGCCCCGGTCAGACCGAAACCCAGATCGAGCAGGCTCTGGTTCAGGCACTGTTCGCCGAAGGCGCCGAGGATCAGGCGTTCCACCCCATCGTTGCCGCGGGCGACGGGTCGGCCCGGCCGCATGCCAAGGCCCGGCCCGATTACGCAGTTCGGCCCGGCGACGCGCTGCTGTTCGATTTCGGCGCCCGCAAGCACGGGTTTGCCGCCGACATCACCCGCACCGTGTTCCTGGGCCATGCCAGCGACGAGGGCCGCGCGGTTTATGACACCGTGCTGGCCGCCAACCGCAAGGGCCACGAGATCGCCCGCGCCGGCGTCACCGCGCACGAGATCGACGACGCCGTGACCGGCGTACTCGAAGCTTCGCCCTTTGCCGACCGCATCCGCACCAAGACCGGCCACGGGCTGGGCCGGGATGTGCATGAAGCGCCCTATATCATGCGCGGCAACCACCAGGTTCTGCGGGCCGGCACGGTATTCACGAACGAACCGGGGCTCTACCAGATCGGGAGCTTCGGCGTCCGTATCGAGGACGACATCCTCGTGACCGAAACCGGCTGCGAGTCGCTGACCACATTCCCGACAGAACTGATGGTGCTGCCATGCTGAAATATCTTGTCTCGCGGCTGCTGACCTTCGTTCCCACCTTCATAGGGGTGACGCTGATTTCCTTCGGCTTCATCCGGGTGCTGCCGGGCGATCCGATCATCGTGATGGCTGGCGAACGCGGGCTGAGCGAGGAACGCTATCAGGAACTGACGCGGCAATTCGGGTTCGACCAGCCGGTCTGGGTCCAGTTCTGGGACTACCTGACCGGCGTGTTACATGGCGACCTCGGGCTGAGCTATGTGACCAAGCGCCCGGTCTGGGACGAATTCTTTGCCCTGTTCCCGGCAACCCTGGAACTGTCGATCTGCGCCATGGTCTTTGCCCTGATGCTCGGCCTGCCCGCAGGCGTGATCGCAGCCGTGAACCGGGGCAAGCTGTTCGACCGCCTGCTGATGTCCACCGCGCTGGTGGGCTATTCGATGCCGATCTTCTGGTGGGCGCTGCTGCTGATCATCGTGTTTTCCGGCAATCTCGGCTGGACCCCGGTATCGGGCCGCATCGACCTCGTCTACTATTTCCCGAACCCGACCGGGTTCATGCTGATCGACAGCCTGATCTCGGGACAAAAGGGCGCCTTTGCCTCGGCGGTGCGGCACCTGCTGTTGCCGGCAATCGTGCTGGGCACCATCCCGCTGGCCGTGATCGCGCG
>CAYGNB010000404.1:0-2891 GCA_964351135.1 uncultured Rhodobacterales bacterium
CGCTCGACGTGTTCGAACCCGGCAGGGTGGCGCACGCGGTCGAGAAGCTGGGGCTGAACCACGTGGTGATCACCTCGGTCGATCGTGACGATCTCGAGGATGGCGGGGCCGATCATTTTGCACAGACCATCCGCGTCATTCGCCACCGCAGCCCCAAGACCACCATCGAGATCCTGACCCCGGATTTCCTGAAATGCACGCCGGCGGTTCTGGAAACCGTGGTCGAGGCGAAACCGGATGTGTTCAACCACAACCTGGAAACCGTGCCGGGGCTCTATCCCGAGGTGCGCCCGGGTGCGCGTTACTTCCATTCGTTGCGGCTGCTGCAGCGGGTGAAGGAACTGGACCCGTCGGTCTTTACCAAATCCGGTATCATGGTGGGGCTCGGCGAGGACCGGCAGGCGGTGTTGCAGGTGATGGATGACATGCGCGCGGCGGATGTGGATTTCCTGACCATCGGGCAATACCTGCAACCGACGCCGAAACACCACGCGGTGGCGCGGTTCGTTCATCCCGATGAGTTTGCCACCTATGAAAAGGCGGCGTTCGGCAAGGGGTTCCTGATGGTATCCGCCACGCCGCTGACCCGGTCGTCGTATCATGCCGGTGACGATTTCGCCCGGCTGCGCGAGGCGCGGATGGCAAAGCTCGGTCAGGCCTGAGTTACCACAACGCCCAGCTGGGTCCCAAACATCCCGATGACAGCGAGCCGATGCGGCTATGGAATTTGCAGTCGGGTCGCAAATACGCAGATTGAGGCCGACCGGATGCAGCGGCCATCATTGCCGTCAGGGCAGCGCCTTGAGATAGGCGGCGATGGCGGAACGATCCTCGCCTGACAGATGGGCCATGTTGGCGATCACCTTGGTCATCTGTCCGCCGGCGCTGTCGTAATCCGGGGTAAACCCGGTTTCCAGATAATAGGCGATGTCGTTCGCCCCCCAGGTCAGTGACACCGGGTCGATACCCGGGATTTCGCCTTTGCCGGATGGGTTCGGGGCGCCGGTCATCCAGCGCGACCGGTCCAGACCGCCGATTGCATTGCGCGGCGTGTGGCATTCGGCGCAGTGACCCAGCGCTTCGACCAGATAACGTCCGCGTTCGATCTCGGGTGTCGGCGCGTCTGTCAGGACCCAGTCGGCGTTCAGGTTGGCAATCTTCCACAGCCCCAGCCCGCGCCGCAGCGTGAAAGGAAAGCTCAGGTCATGCGGCTGGCTCTGCGCGTCCGAGGGCGGCAATGTGTCGAGAAACGCCTTGAGATCGGCCACATCCTGCAGCGCCATGTGCATGTACGTGCCATAGGGCAGGGCGGGATAGTAATGCGCGCCCTTGGGCGACACGCCAGCGATCAGCGCATTGGCCAGATCCTGCGCGCTCCAACCGCCGATGCCTGTGGGCGACGGTGAAATGTTGGGCGCCACGAAGGTGCCGAAGGGCGACACCATGCGGTAACCGCCCGACAATACCAGTCGGGCGTCGTCGTCCTTGGCTTCGGGATCCGCATGGCAGGCCGCACAGCCTGCGGCCCAGAATACGGTTTCACCACGGCCGGTATCGCCGGTCAGACCCGCCATGGCGTCGGCGGGCAGCGGCTGTGGGCGTGTGAACACCCAGAACATCGCTGCCGCCAGCACCGCAAGCGCGAGAAGCAGGCGTATGGCCTTGCCGATCATGTCAGACAGCCTCGCCCGCGTGACGGATCAGTTGTTCGGCTTGCGGAAGTTTTCGTGACAGCCGCCGCAGGACTTGCCCAGCGGCCCCATCGCGCCGCGCAGCGAATCGAGTCCGCCACCGGCTGCCTCGCTCATCGCGGCGGCAGCCGAGGCATAGGCTTGGGCAGCTTCGCCGATCTTCGACCCTTCTGCCCAGATCGCCGGCAGCGCTTCGGTCACTTCGTCGCCCAGGGTTTCGTTGTCCGATCCCGGCGGCCAGAACCGCGACTGGTTCATGCCGGCCAGCGCCGCAATATTGCCCGCTGCTGCAGCGGCGGCGTCGGCGTCATACTCGATCTCGCCCTTGGCCATGCCGCCGAGCAGCCCGATATTGAACGCGTTGAGCTGCATGTAGGATTGCCGTGCCTTCACGGCGGCGAGTGCTGCCTTGTCGGCGGCATCGTCGCTGATTGCGGAAGTGGCGGCGATCCCGGCGGTGAGAATCCCGGCTGCGAGAAGAAGTCCCCGTTTCATGCTGGCTGGCTCCTGAAATCTGTGGCTAACGCACGGTCAGCTTACACAGATGTGAGAGACGATCACCATCACTTTCCGGTGGGGTGTTGTGAATTCTTGCACAAGTCGCGTGCGGATGGTCCGGGGTGACCGACAGGTTAGCGGCGCAACCGTTCCGCCTGCGCCCAGTCGGGCCAGGCCCCTGCTTTTTCCAGCCCGTACAACGCCAGGCAAAGGACGATCACGCCGATCACCAGCAACACCTTGCGCTGCGACGGCGGCTTGCGCGCCCAGCGTGACATGTGCATGAGCCAGCGCACCGGATCAGCCATCGCCGTCGGTGAACCGCACCTTTCCGATATGGGGCAGGTTTCGGTCGCGTTGCGCATAGTCGATCCCGTAGCCGACCACAAATTCGTCCGGTATCTCGAACCCGATCCAGTCGGCGCGGCAATCGACCTCGCGCCGGGACGGTTTGTCCAGCAGTGCGATGGATTTCAGCCGCGCCGGACCGCGGCTGGCCAGCAGCTTGAGGACATGGTGCATGGTGTGGCCGGTGTCCACGATGTCTTCGACCACCAGCACGTCGCGCCCTTCGATCGGGCTGCGCAGGTCCTTGAGAATCCGCACCTCGCGCGAACTCTCGGTCGAATCGCCATAGGATGAAGCTTCGAGGAAATCGACCTCGATCGGCAGGTCCAGTTCGCGGACGAGATCGGCGATGAA
>CAYGNB010000405.1:0-2873 GCA_964351135.1 uncultured Rhodobacterales bacterium
TCGATCTGACGCCGCCCGATCACCCGCACCGACCCGGGCACGCAAACGCGGCTCTTGTCGTTGCGGTCCACGTCCGAACACATGGTCAGCTCGCTTTCGTCCTTTTCGGACTGCAGCAGCTTCAGGATCTGTTCACTGTCCTCGATGGCGTCGGCACCGCGTTTGATCGTGCCCGAGATCGGGCAGGTTTCGACCCGCCGACCAGTGACGCGCACGAACATCTCGGGGCTGGCGCCGACAAGATATTCCTGTTCACCGAGGTTCATCAGAAACCCGAACGGCGCCGGGTTGATTTTCTTCAGCCGCCGAAAGATCGCCGAGGGCTGGTCGTGGCAGGGTTCATAGAACACCTGACCCGGCACCACCTCGAACAGATCGCCGCGCCGAAAGCTCTGCTTGGCTTCGCGTACAAGCTCGGCATATTCGCCGGGGTCGTGATCGCCCCGCGGCACGCTGTCCGGCCCCTGCCGGAACGGCTCGGACCGTCCGTGCCGATCCAGCCCCGCAGTGTCCAGATCGCCCTGCGCAAAGTCGTAGCGATACGTGTAGGAACTGGTCGAATAGTGGTCGGTGATCAGCAATTCGTCGACCAGAAACAGCACCAGATCGCGCTGATCCGGCTTGCGTTCCAGTTTCAGTTCAACCGGTTCGAACTGAAAGGCCAGATCATAGCCGAACGCGCCGTAAAGCCCCAGATGGCTGTCCTCTTCGGTGTGAAACAGCGCCGAGATCTCTCGCAGCACCGAAAACACCGAGGGCGCGCGCGACCGTTCGTCTTCGTTCAGGATACGACCGGGCTGCGCGATCCGCAGCGCCAGCCCGTCCTCGCGGTCGCTCAGCGTATCGACGGCATCGAGGTTCTCCAGCGCGGGCCGCAGGATCCGTATCAGGACGCGGCCGCGATCGTTCAGCGCGGTCAGCCGCATGTCACGGCCGCGCGCCTCGATCATCAGCGGCGGGTTGGAAAACCCGAATTCCCAGCGGTTATAGCGGCCGGGATATTCGTAGTTCGACGCAAACAGGGCACCGAGTTCGGAATCGAGCCGGTCGATCAAGGCTTCGGATGCTTCGAGAAACGGTGCAGGTTCACCACGGCGCGTTACGGTCACGCCCCCGTCGGTGACAAAGGTCAGGTCTTTCATGGTCTGTGGATCTCGCTGTCAAAGGGCGCGAAGGCCCCGTGGAAAATTCCGGGTCGGGCGGCGTTCAACGCCACCGCTTGGTCAAAGCTTGTCCTCGCCATCGATGCTCGCACATGCGACCGCACCCTCATCCTGATCCTTTGCCTGCTCTAGCAAGCGGGTCCGCCGAAGTAAACGACGAACCGGTCAGCCGGACCTGACACGCGGACAAAGGATTCAGATGAGGGTTCGGGGCAGCCCGCACAGCAGCAGTCGACACGAGCGCACAAAACTGCACCCGCCCGCCCCTGCAGCGGCGCGGGCAATGCTGCATCGCGTGCCCGGCAGTCAGTGCGCGGGCAATGCAGGTTCAGTCGTCCGTGTTCGTTTCGCGGATGACAAAATGCTTGGTGGTGGTTTCGATCACCTCCCAATAACCACGGAACCCGTCCGGGATCAGGAACGACGCACCCGTGCGAAATTCGCGCCGGGTGCCGTCCTCGTGAATGAGCGCGCAATGCCCCGACACGATATAGCAATATTCATCCTTGTCGGTGAACGCATGCCACTTGCCCGGCGTCGAGGTCCACGTCCCCGCCGAAAGCCGCCCGTCCGGGCTGGTGAAATGTACGGCCGTCCGGTGGTGCGGATCGCCGGCAACCACGCGGTCAGGCAGATCGGCCAGACGGCGCTCGCCGGTCGATACCGGCGTATCGTGGGCCAGGTCGATGACATGGGCGGTCATTGTACATTCTCCCGGGCAGCGGCCTTGCCGGCCTTCAATGCGTCGGCCTGGGCCGCGGTGACGGCGATCATGTGCAGGATGTCCTCGGCGGAACATCCTCGCGACAGATCGTTCGCAGGCTGGGCAAGCCCTTGCAGGATCGGGCCGATGGCATGGGCGCCGCCGACACGCTGCGCAATCTTGTAGGCGATGTTGCCACTTTCCAGGTTCGGGAAAATGAACACGTTGGCGTTGCCGCCCAACGGCGAGCTTTCCGCCTTCTTGGCGGCCACGTCGGGAACAAAGGCCGCATCGAACTGCAAATCGCCGTCGATCATCAGGTCGGGGTTCGCCTTGCGCGCTATTTCGGTGGCCTCGGTCACCTTCGACACCGACTGGTGACTGGCGCTGCCATGGGTCGAAAAGGACAGCATCGCCACCCGCGGCTCCTCACCGATCAGGGCCCGGAACGACCCCGCCGAGGACAGCGCGATCTGCGCCATCTCTTCGGCATTGGGGTCGATCACCAGACCGCTGTCGGCAAAGATATGCGCGCCCTTGCGGGTGTGGTGATCCGCACAGAACAGCATCAGGAAGAAGCTGGAGATCAGCTTGGTTCCCGGCGCCGGTCCAATCACCTGGATCGCGGTCCGGACAATCTCGGCGGTTGTCGCCACGGCACCGCCCACAGTCCCGTCCGCGTGCCCCGATTTCACCATCAGCGCCGCAAAGACATGCGGCGACAGCACCGCCGCTCGCGCATCGTCCTCGGTCACACCCTTGTGCTTGCGCAGGTCATGATAGAGCGCGGCGAACTCCTCCGACAGTGGCGAACGGGCGGGATCCTGAATCTCGATCCCGTCGCCGGGCTCGGCACCGGCCTGGGCCAGCCGGGCCGCGATCTCATCGCTGTCGCCAACCAGAACCACCTGCCCCACACCCTGCGCGCGCGCGGTGATCGCGGCCTCGACGGCGCGGGGGTCGGCACCCTCGCTCAGCACGATCTTCCGTTTTGACCGCGCGGCGTT
>CAYGNB010000406.1:0-2843 GCA_964351135.1 uncultured Rhodobacterales bacterium
TTTTCAAAGGCGAACCTGAACGCGACGGTGGCCGAATCCGTGGACCGGTTCGTGCCGATTCTCGACGCGGCGCGGCATATCGACCTGCCGGTGCGCGGCTATATCTCCTGCGTCACCGACTGTCCGTTTGACGGGCCGACCGATCCCGGAGCGGTGGCCGCGCTGGCGGACCGGCTGTTCGGCATGGGCTGCTATGAGATTTCGCTGGGCGACACGATCGGGCAGGGTACGCCCGACAGCATCGCGCGGATGCTGTCCGCCGTGCGCGACGTCGTGCCCGCGACGCGGCTGGCGGGGCATTACCACGACACTGCCGGGCGGGCGCTGGACAATATTGATGCCTCTTTGGTCATGGGGGTGCGGGTGTTCGATGCCGCCGTCGGCGGGCTGGGCGGCTGCCCCTATGCGCCGGGCGCATCGGGGAACGTGGCGACCGAGGCGGTCGCGGCGCATCTGGAGCGGTTGGGTTACGACACCGGGCTGGATATGGACGTGGTGAACGAGGCTGCGGCGATGGCGCGCGCCATGCGGGAGGGATGAACCGGATGTACGAGACGCTGAAACTGGAAACCGACGCCCGCGGCGTTGCCACGCTGACCCTGAACCGGGTCGAGAAACACAACGCGATGTCGGCGCAGATGATCGACGAGTTGACCGGTGCCGCGGCTCGACTCGCGGATGACGACGCGGTTCGGGTGGTGGTTCTGACCGGTGCGGGCAAGACATTCTGCGCCGGCGGCGATCTGGCCTGGATGCAGGTGCAGATGGCTGCCGATTCCGAAACCCGGTTCGTCGAGGCCCGCAAGCTGGCCGAGATGCTGAACGCGCTGAACGCGCTGCCCAAACCGGTGATCGGAGCATTGCAGGGCAATGCCTTTGGCGGCGGGGTCGGGATTGCCAGCATCTGCGACGTGGCAATCGGCGTCGATAGCCTGAAAATGGGGTTCACCGAAACCCGGCTGGGGATCATCCCGGCCACGATCGGCCCCTATGTGCTGGCGCGCATGGGCGAGGCCAACGCGCGCCGCGTGTTCATGTCCGCCCGCATCTTTGGCGCGGAGGAAGCGGTGCGGCTGGGCCTGTTGGCGCGCGCGGTTCCGGCCGAAGATCTGGCGGCGGCGACAGAGGCCGAGGTGGTGCCCTACCTGTCCTGCGCCCCCGGCGCGGTGGCGGCGGCCAAGCGGCTGGCGCGCGATCTTGGGCCGCGCATCGACGCCGAGGTCATCGATTCGACCATTCGCGGACTGGTCGCGCGCTGGGAAACCGATGAGGCACAGGAGGGAATCGGCGCCTTTTTCGACCGTCGCAAGCCAAGCTGGCAGGCCGAAAGCTGACATTTCGCACGCGCGGCAAGCATCTGCGCGGATGCGGCGATTCGGCCTGCGCGAACGGGGTTGGCCCCGTTGACCCCCCGCACTGGCAAGGATAGACAGCAGATCGAGCCAACCGCCAATTGACGGCGCGCCGATACGCGCGCGGGAAAGGAGCCACTCGTGGAAGAGCTGTTGCGGGAATATTTCCCGATCCTCGTGTTTCTCGTCGTCGCCATCGGGCTCGGGATCGTTCTGATCCTCGCGGCCATCGTGCTGGCGGTCCGCAATCCCGACCCGGAAAAGGTGAGCGCCTATGAATGCGGCTTCAACGCGTTCGACGATGCGCGGATGAAATTCGACGTGCGTTTCTATCTGGTGTCGATCCTGTTCATCATCTTCGACCTTGAAATCGCGTTCCTGTTCCCCTGGGCGGTGGCGTTCAAGGATGTGAGCATGGTGGGCTTCTGGTCGATGATGGTATTCCTCGGGGTGCTGACCATCGGCTTTGCCTACGAATGGAAGAAGGGGGCGATGGAATGGGCGTAAGCACCACAGCCAACGCCGCCGGCGTGGACAAGGACGTTGCCACCCGGGCGCTGAACACCGAACTGCAGGACAAGGGGTTCCTGCTGACCTCGACCGAGGACATCATCAACTGGGCGCGCACCGGGTCGCTGCACTGGATGACCTTCGGTCTGGCCTGCTGCGCGGTCGAGATGATGCACACCTCGATGCCGCGCTATGACGCCGAACGTTTCGGCATCGCGCCGCGCGCCTCTCCGCGCCAGTCGGACGTGATGATCGTGGCCGGTACCCTGACCAACAAGATGGCCCCGGCGCTGCGCAAGGTCTATGACCAGATGCCCGAGCCGCGCTACGTGATCTCGATGGGATCCTGCGCCAATGGCGGCGGCTATTATCACTACAGCTATTCGGTGGTGCGGGGATGCGACCGGGTCGTGCCGGTGGACATCTATGTGCCCGGTTGCCCGCCGACCGCCGAGGCGCTGCTCTACGGGCTGATGCAGCTTCAGCGCAAGATCCGCAGGACGGGGACGATCGTGAGATGAGCGAGGACCTGAAAAACCTGGGCGAGGAAATCGCGCTCAAACGCAATGACTGCGTTTTGTCCTGGGATGTCAGCTTTGGCGAGCTGAACGTGAACGTGACGCCGTCGAACATCGTCGGCTTCATCGAGTTCCTCAAGGCCGACCAGGGTTGCCGCTTCTCGTCGCTGGTGGACATCACCGCCGTGGACCATATCGACCGGCCGAAACGGTTCGACGTCGTCTATCACCTGCTGTCGATGTACACGAACCAGCGCATCCGGTTGCGGGTCGCGATCCGCGAAAACGATGCGGTGGCGTCGATCACGTCGGTGCATCCCTGCGCGAACTGGCTCGAACGCGAGGTGTTCGACATGTTCGGGATCCATTTCACCGGCCACCCGGACCTGCGCCGCATCCTGACCGACTATGGGTTCCGCGGCCATCCGCTGCGCAAGGATTTCCCGACCACCGGCTATACCGA
>CAYGNB010000407.1:0-2808 GCA_964351135.1 uncultured Rhodobacterales bacterium
TTCAATCCCGTGCCCGGCGGGATGGCGCCGCGCATGAGGATTTCGTCAGCCGCCGTGACCATATCCGTCTGCATGTACATCGGATCGGGCATGGCCGGTTGCTGTGGCGGATCGAACAGATCGCCGACCCGTCGGGTGAACCGGGGGCGGCTACACTGCCGATCCCGATGATCACGGTGGGGCGTGCCGGCGCTGTCCTTTACATGAACGATGCGGCGCGTGCGCTCGCCGGGCGGCGCGTGAAATCGCTCGACCGGCTGTTCGCGGATGGCGAGGTAACATCGGGGACGGTCATTCAGTTGAGCGCGGCAGAAGCAACGGTTCCGGTGATCGTTCATGAACCCGAGCCGGGCAAGGGGCGGCGCGAATTGTTTATCCTGCCGGTGGGTGAAGACCTGGCGACGGGCGCAGGGCCGGATTTCGAAACGCTACCGGTGCCGATGCTGCGTATCGAGGCGTCCGGCAGGATTCTGAAGGCGAATGAACTGGCAAAGACCCTGTTGGGTGTCGAAATCGGCCCCGATACCGGGATCGGCCAGGTGATGCAGGGGCTCGGGCGGCCGGTTGGCGACTGGTTGAAAGACACCGCCGAGGGCAGGAAACAGCAGCAATCTGAATTCCTGCGGCTGACACGGCGCGACCGCGAAGTCTTCGTTCAGGTCACGCTCAGCCGTGTGCCCGGCGGCAACGGGGCCGAGGTCATTGCGGTTCTGAACGATGCCACCGAGCTCAAGACGCTCGAAGCGCAATTCGTGCAGAGCCAGAAGATGCAGGCAATCGGTCAACTCGCCGGTGGTGTCGCGCATGATTTCAACAATCTGCTGACGGCGATTTCGGGCCATTGCGACCTGCTGCTGCTGCGCCATGATCAGGGGGATCAGGATTACGGCGACCTCGTGCAGATCAACCAGAACGCAAACCGCGCTGCCGCTCTGGTCGGTCAGTTGCTGGCATTTTCGCGTAAACAGACCTTGCGGCCTCAAGTGCTTGATCTACGCGAAACACTGTCGGATCTGACCCATCTGCTGAATCGTCTTGTGGGTGAACGGATTACTCTGAGCCTGAGCCACGATCCGGTATTGCGTCTGATCCGGGCCGACAAGCGGCAGTTGGAACAGGTGCTGCTGAATCTCGTCGTTAATGCCCGCGATGCGATGCCCGACGGTGGTGAGATTCGCGTTTCGACCGAGGCGGTAAAGCTCGACGAACCGCTGGTTCGCGACCGCGCCCAGGTGCCGCCGGGCGATTATGTCACGGTTCGGGTCAGCGACGATGGGATCGGCATCGACCCGGACAAGTTGCAAAAGGTGTTCGAGCCTTTCTATACCACCAAACGTGTGGGCGAGGGGACCGGGCTGGGTTTGTCCACCGCCTATGGCATCATCAAGCAGACCGGCGGCTATATCTTCGTCGACAGCGTGGTGGGCAGCGGCACCGAATTCACGCTCTACATTCCAGTGTTCGATGGCGAACCCGATGCCGAGGAAGCCGCGCCGGCCCCGGCCGCGCCGGCCATATCCCCGCACGGCGAAGGAGTCGTCCTGCTGGTCGAGGACGAAGCGCCTGTGCGGGCATTTGCATCGCGCGCGCTGCGGTTGCGGGGCTACACGGTGATCGAGGCTGAATCGGCCGAAGATGCGCTGCGCACGCTCGAAGATCCGGAACTGGACGTGGATGTATTCGTGACCGATGTGGTCATGCCGGGCATGGACGGGCCGAGCTGGGTTCGCGAGGCGTTGAAGTCGCGGCCGGACGTGCGGGTCGTGTTCGTTTCCGGCTATGCAGAAGGCGCATTCGGCGACACACAGCCTGCGGTTCCGAATTCTGTTTTTCTTCCAAAACCGTTTTCTCTCAACCAGTTGACGGATACTGTTCATCAACAACTTCACTAATCTGGTCGGATATGCGCCGGATTAACCGATGCGGTCATAAAGCTCGAAATCCCGCGCGCATTTCTGCCGCAGCCGTTTCTCGACTCCCGGCGACAACGTGACCGACATCTCGGGCGACACGTTTTCGCGCTTCGTATCCACCGACATCCCCAGCCGTTGCTGCAGGAAATCGTTCAGGGCGGCGGGGGATTCGTATCGGAACAGATGGGTGATCGACGTGCCGTTCGGGCGGGGTTCCAGGAATGTGGCCTGGCTTCCCACATCTGCGAAACCGGGCCGGTTTCCGCGCAGGTAGCCCCGCACGAAATCGTCAAAGCTGATATCGTGGGTCGCGTTGGGATGACCGCGCATGCAGGGACGGCGGCGATACCTGTACCAGCTGCCCAGCCAGTTTACAGGTTCACGCATCACCGCCAGCGTCTCCATTTCCGCGTTGCACACCTTTTCGAACATCGGTCGGAAGAACCGGTTGTAACGATAGAGCGGTGCGTGTTTCAGCTCGGGCGGATTGGCCACGACGATATCGGCGCGGTCACGCAGGGCGGATTGATAGGCCGTGCTCCCGGTCTTGGGCACGGCGAGAAACACGAGACGTTCCTTAAAGAAAACAAGCATATCCGTCGAAGTCTTACATCTGGCTTCAGGGCAGGCTGGCGTAAACCTCTTCTTAACGCAATTGCGAAAAGGTAAAATCAAGCGAAATTCCGATTGAAATGTTCTCTTTTTGATCTCATAAGGAACAAGAGGCGAACAAAGCAGCAGTTGCCGCGCCCGGACTGGCGTGACAATAAGGAGGACAACAGGACGATGGCGGATCTTCTGACAATGGACGGCAAGAAAAACACCGACCGGCAAAAGGCGCTGGACAGCGCGCTGGCGCAGATCGAACGGCAATTCGGCAAGGGGTCGATCATGA
>CAYGNB010000408.1:0-2807 GCA_964351135.1 uncultured Rhodobacterales bacterium
CTCGACGAGATCAAGAAGCAGCTGGCGGAGCTGCAGGAAAAGCTGTCGAAGCTGAAGTAACCGCGTTCAGCCGAAATCGAAATTCGCCGATGTTACATCGGCGCGGTCGAGGCCGTTCAGAAAGATATCGACGCTTGCGAATTCGACCAGCAGGCCGGCGGCGGTATCGGTAAAGTCCAGATCGGACATGCGATTTGCCCCTTCGGCGATCTTGATCGTTTCAACGGAGCGGAAATCGGTAATGGTGTCCTTGCCCGACCCGAGGTCGAATATGAAGGTATCGATTCCATTGCCGCCGGTGAGCTGGTCGTTACCGCTGCCGCCGTAAATCAGATCGTTCCCGTTCCCGCCAAAAAGGTTGTCAGCACCGGTGCGGCCCTTGATCAGGTCATGGCCATTGGCACCCCAGATCGTGTTGGCGCCACCGTCGCCGTAGAGCTGATCGCTGTGCCCCGAGCCCTGGATCTCCTCGATCCGCACATAGCTGTCACCACGAGCCTCGCCGGTATTTGTCGATGGCGATTGCAGGTCGGCGCGCACGCCGGACGCGGCGCCAGAGTAGAGGGCACGGTCGAACCCGTTGCCGCCGTCCAAAACATCTCTGCCCGTTCCGCCATTCAGCCTGTCGTTTCCATTGCCGCCAAAAATTGTATCGGCGCCCCCGCGGCCGTTGATGAGGTCGTGACCGTTTGTGCCCCAGAACCGGTTGGCGCTGCCGTTGCCGAACAGCTCGTCGCCGAAAGCGGACCCCCGGACTTGTTCGATGAACAGCAGGCTGTCGCCTGCCGCCTCACCGGCCGTACCCGCCCCGGCTTGCAGATCTACCTTCACACCCGAGGCAGCAGTGGAATAGATCGCGCGGTCGATTCCATTGCCGCCGTGCAGCAGGTCATGGCCGGGTCCACCATACAAATAGTCGTTGCCATTCCCGCCGAACAGTGAATCCGGACCAGTCCGGCCGACGATCTGGTCGTGACCGTTACCGCCCCAGATCTGGTTCGCACCGCCGTTTCCGTACAGAGTGTCACCGTAGCTCGATCCATAGATGTCCTCGATCGCCGAATAGCTGTCACCGGCAGCGTGGCCGGTGTTGGTGCCCGGTGATTGCAGATCGGCCCGGAGGCCAGCGGGCGCGCCGGAGTAGAGAGCGCGGTCGAAACCGTTGCCGCCGATCAGCGTGTCACCACCCGAACCGCCGTTCAGCTTGTCGTTGCCGTTGCCGCCATACAGCGCGTCGTTTCCGCCGCGCCCCCGCAGGATGTCGTGGCCGTTCGCGCCCCAGAACTTGTTGGCGTCGCTATCGCCATAGAGTGAATCGTCATCGCCAGAGGCGTAGATTTCCTCGATGGACACATAGGTGTCGCCCTTGGCGTGGCCGGTGTTTCCGGAGGGCGATTGCAGGTCTGCCAGTACGCCGGAGTTGGCGCCGGAGTAGATTGCCCGGTCGATCCCGCCGCCGCCGTTGAACAGATCGGCCCCCGCGCCACCGACAAGCAGGTCATTGCCGCCGCGCCCATAAAGCTTGTCACTGCCGCCATTGCCGTTAAGCCGGTTGGCGGCAGCGTTGCCTCGCAGCGTGTCCGCGCCCGATCCACCGATTGCGTTTTCGATCAGCGACCGGGTGTCGTCCTGATAGAGCAAGGCGTTGTAGATGTTACCGGCGGCATATACAGCCGGGCCGTCGGCATCGTTCGATTTCAGCCGGGCCTGTTGTCCGGTGCTGAACAACGAATAGCCGCCGGGATTGAGATCCACTGAAACGGCCGATGAATATGCGCTCAGGTCGTATGTGTCGGTGCCGCCGCCATCCCAGATCGTGGCAAAAATGCGGTTGTTGCCGGGGTTGATCGCTGTGGCGCCGTTCACGCGAGTGATGCCGGACCCCGGCGTCCAGGAATAAATCGTACTGCCGCTGTTGGTGCTGAAATCCGCGCCGTAGAGGTATTGAAGGGCGGCGATATCCGCCATCATCCAGGTCTGGGCGTAGCCCCAGGTTTCATTGGTATACGACCCCGCAGGCCCGCCAGCATAGGTGCGGTAGGTCATCAGCGAATATTCCATCGCATCCTGCGCGGCGGGCAGGGTGCCGAAAGGTCCGCTGGTATGACCGTGATCCAGCCCCAGCCCGTGGCCGATTTCATGGATCAGGCTGTGATGCGCATAGTTGCCGGCGCGCGCATTGGAATAGTCCTGCATGATGTTTGACAGCCAGACATCACCGCCGGCGTCGCCCGTCGACGGGAAGTAAGTCCACGCTGTGCCATAATTGTAAGGGTCGCGGGTGGTTTGCGCGACGCGCACATGCGCATTCGTGGCCGAGGTGTAGTTGATGTTGATGCCGGTAAGGCCTTCGGCTGAGAACCCGGCAGCCGCCGCCGGCCCGCGTGTGGCGCTGAGCGCGAAATCGACCGTCGCCTTCATTTTGGAAGACAGCGGAAACAGGCCTTCATCTTCGTCGGCTGCGTAGGAGGATCCGTATTCCGCCTTGCTGGCGGGGGTAGAGTAGGTAATCGCCGGGTCGCTCCAGGCAACATCCCAAAGAATGCCATCAATTATCGGGTCGCCAGACGGCGATACCGAGAACGTGGTGTGACCTGTTCCGCTCATGGTTGAATGTACCCTTGTAATCAACTAGTTATGCTGCTCCGGCCATCGTTTTTCGGGCCGGAATATATAGGCCGAATATCCTAGTCCATAGGGGGCGGTCGCGTCCAGTCGGACGCCGCCCGCGAGCGAGCGAACCAGATCATCTGGGCGGAATGTGGCCGGCAATCCGGCGAAGGTCAGCCGTTCAGCAGTTTCGCGGC
>CAYGNB010000409.1:0-2803 GCA_964351135.1 uncultured Rhodobacterales bacterium
AATTCTCGTAATCGATGATCAGCCGTAATTCGGTGACCGGCGACAGGCGGAAATGAGTTTCGTTGAGCAGAAAAATCCGCTGGTTGTCGCTCAGATCAGCGGCGCCGGTATCGCGGTATTCGAAGCCGCGCAGCCCGGCGGTGAGGCTGTTGCCCAGTGGCGCCTCGGTGCCCAGATCCAGCGAGGCCACGATGTCATAGCGCATCCGGGTGCCATCGCGGGCCACGTCCTGGAAGTCGTCGGGGATCTCTTCGCCGATCAGCCCGCCTTCGCCGATCTCGGTCAGCGGGTCGAAGAACTGGAAGCTGGATTCGCGGTACCGCGCTTCTATCCCGAAGGCGGAATCCGCGACTTCGCGGGTGTAACCCAGGTTGACGCGATTATCGTCGAAAAAGGGATCGTCGCGATTCTCGGCGCGCAGGGTGGTGCCGAAATTCAGGCTGAACCGGTCCAGCGGTGTTTCCGAGAGTACTCCGAAGCTCAACTGGGTGATCGAAAGCAGCCGGGAATCGACCTCTCCGACGTCGAGTTCGGGATTGTCATTGGCCTCGAAGGTTTGTTCGAAATCGAAATAGGGGCGCACGCCACCGGGCACAGCATCGGTCCCTTGCGCCAGTATCGGCGCCGGGAGCAGGGCGATCAGAAACGCAGCGGCCTGTTTCATTCGGTCTCCGTGATCCTTGCCAGCGGTCTATAGCGCATGGCGTCGCGGCGAAAGGGTCAGCGGGCGTCACGCCGGTTTTGCCGCCTGCCCGTCGCGGGCCGGCAACAGGTGAGCCTGTTTCAGACGACTGCAACCATCCGGGCCGCGTAGTCGCGGCAGATCGAATCGAGCCGGAACCGGTCGAACCCACCGGTTCTTTGAAGCCGATCAATGTTGTTTTTCAGGCGATCTGTATTGGTCAGGAGCGACTCGATCCCGGCGGCGATACTGTCGACCGAGGTCGGGTCGCAGCGGATGCCGACATCTTCGTTATCGAAGAAACCGTCTATGCCACGGTCCTGCGAATAGAGGATGGGGGTGCCCGCGAACAGGGATTCGAGATAGACCATCCCGAAGGTTTCCCGCAGCGTCGGGAGCACGAAACCGGTGTAGCCGTTGAGGGTTTCGGCCATCTGCTCGTGCGGGATGGCACCCCGCAGACGCACTTGATCGTCCAGGCTGTATCGGCGGATTTCCCGCCAGAGCTCTGCGGTTTCACGCTCTGGCCCGCCGCCGATGATGTCGAGCGTCACCGGTTGGCCGGCATCGCGCAGCCGGGCCAGGGCGCGAAACAGTCTGGGCATGCCTTTCAGCCGCCATCCAGAAAGGTGAAAGGCGGTTACAAGGCGCGTTTCGGTCGGGCATGGCGGGATCATACTGTCAATGCTGGTCGCTGTCGGCAGCAGGCTGCGTCGGCTGCCGTCGAGCGACAGTTTCCGCGTGGCGTAGCGGTCGATCCAGGGCGTGACGGGAAACAGCCAGCTGGCCTGCCCGGCGACCTGGCGCCAGCGCCGGCGCATCCCCGGCTTCATCCGGATGTATCGCTGATCGGTGTTGCCCCGGATCGTGCAGACATAGGGACAGCCCAGCTCGTGCGCCACCCGCTGCGCCACCAGCCCCTCGATCGTGAGCTTGTGGGCATGGATCGCGTCGATTGGTTCCCGCCGGGTTTGCACATCCTGCACGATCCACCGGCTGACCGGCGCAAGAAACTGTTCGAGCAGAATGCCGTAGGACGGCGCCCGGTAGACCAGCGTGGTAACGCCGTTGTCTTCGGCAAGGGCATGAATACCCCCAACGCCGTTTTCCCGATTGAGTGAGTAAACCCGATGCTCGAACTCCGGCACACCGCCCAGCAGATTGTGCACGGCCTTTGTCTTGCGGGTGGAATAGGCGTCCGGAAAATCCGCCGAGATGTGAAGCAGCCGGGTCATGGTTTCATACAGGTTCCGTCATTCCGAGAGGGCCGGTTTCACGTATATCCTTTCAGCCAGCCTGCGCGGTCTCTCCACACTTCTTTCCACGTGGTTGCTTTCTGCTGAATGTTTGGGTTCCGGCGAAATATCCCGACAACAGTATATCCGCCCATGCGCACTAGAACGAGCAGCCGGAACAGCATCCGGCACAGCCACAGCCCGGCCGCGCTCCAGTGTTTCTCTGCAAATGTGATCTTGGCCCGGATCAACCGACCCATCTTGGCGGCCCGAACGGTTTCGGACAGACCGCCATAGTGAATGATTTCGGCTTCCGGGGTGATCATCGGGCGGGCGCCGCGTTGCTGGGCGCGGGCGCATAGGTCGGCCTCTTCGCCATACATGTAGAAGGTCGGATCGAAACCGCCTAACTCTTCCCAATCCTGGCGGGAGATCATCAGAAAACACCCGGTGACCGTGTCGACCGGTCGGACGCTGTCACGTTGCCAGCCCCCGTAGCCATCGTAGTTGAGTAGCCAGCTGTTTGGAGCAAGCCGGTTCAGCCCGGCCATCCAGCAGAACAGCCCCCAGAGCGACATGCCCCGCCAGCAGGAGGTGGGGTTGAGCGAGTGGTCGGGAAACAGGGTCCGACCACCCCAGATGCCCGCCTCGGGCGTACGCTCCGCGAAGCGGACCAGTGTGTCGACCGCGCCGTTCAGGATGACCGTATCGGGGTTCAGCAGCAGTAAAAATTCACCACGGGCGCGAGTTGCGGCGAGATTGTTGGCTTGTCCGAACCCAAGGTTTTCCCGTGACGCGACAAGATCCAGGTTGGGGAATTCGGAGCGGATAGCCTCGGCGGACCCGTCATCGGAGGCATTGTCGACGACGATAATCTCGAACCCGG
>CAYGNB010000410.1:0-2787 GCA_964351135.1 uncultured Rhodobacterales bacterium
CTGGGAACGCCGATCGGGAGGAAGGAACTGGTGCGGCTGTTCTCGACCGTGCTGAAAAAGGAAGATGGCAAGTATTTCCTTGTTACTCCGGTCGAAAAGGTGGGCATCACCGTTGATGATGCGCCGTTCGTGGCCGTCGATTTCGAGGCGGCGGGTGACGGGCCGGAGCAGATCCTGACCTTTGAAACCAACGTGGGCGATTCCACCGTCGCGGGGCCGGATAATCCGATCCGCGTTCAGCGCGACCCGGCAACCGGTGAACCGTCGCCCTATGTGCATGTTCGCGCGGGGCTTGAGGCGCTGATCGATCGCAAAAGCTTTTATCGGCTGGTGGAAATCGGCACCCATCACGACGACTGGTTCGGTCTCTGGTCGGGCGGCGCGTTCTTTCCCGTCATCCCGTCCAGCGAAATGCGGGCCGATTGATCCGCGAATGCCCCGTTTCGCCGCCAACCTGTCGCTGCTGTTCCGCGAATTGCCCTATCTCGATCGTTTCGCTGCCGCCGGGCGGGCCGGGTTCGAGGCGGTCGAGATCCTGTTTCCCTACGACATCGCCGCCCGCGACACTCGCCGTGCGCTGATCGCCAACGGTCTGCAACTGGTGCTGATCAACGCGCCGCCGCCCAATTACACCGGCGGCACACCGGGCTTTGCCGCGCTGCCCGGCGGCGAGGACCGGTTCCGCCATGATATTCGCCGGGTGCTGCGTTATGCAGGCGAACTGCGCGCGGGTCTGATCCATGTGATGGCAGGTCGGGCACAGGGCGGCGCGGCGCAGGAGGCCTTTGTCGCTAACCTGCAATGGGCCGCCGATCATGCGCCCGGCCAGCGGTTCACCATCGAGCCGCTGAACACCACCGATCAGCCGGGCTATTTCCTGAACGACTATGCGCTGGCGGCCGAGGTGCTGGCGGCGGTGGACCGGCCCAATGTAGGGCTGCAATACGATGCTTATCACGCGCAGATGATCCATGGCGATGCGGCCGGGATCTGGGAGCGCTACGGGGCGGGGGCCTTTCACGTTCAGATCGGCGCCGCCCCGGATCGCAGCGAACCGGGGCGCGGCCCGGTAGATTTCGCGGCGCTTTTCGCCGCCATCGACGCCAGCGGGTATGACGGTTGGGTCAGTGCGGAATACACGCCCAGCACCCGGCGCACCGAGGATAGTTTCGGATGGCTGAAATGACCCACCCGCGTTAACCGGAACGCGGGCCGCCGGGTGGGCTCAGGCGGTGGCGCTGTGGGCGCCGTCGGCCAGCGAGCGGACGAAATCCAGAACCTCGGCGGCGGGTTCGCCCTGAGCGATGCGGCTGACGATGGCCGATCCGACGACGGCACCATCGGCGACGCCGGCGATGGCGCGGGCCTTTTCGGGCGTGCTGATACCGAACCCCACGACCACCGGCAGGTCGGTCCCGGCCTTGATCCGCGCCACGTCGGGCGCGACATCCGTCGCCTGCGCCTCGGCCGAGCCGGTAATGCCGGTGATCGAGACATAGTAGACGAAACCGGACGTGTTCTGCAGCACGCGCGGCAGGCGGGCATCGTCCGTGGTGGGCGTCGCCAGACGAATGAAATTCAGCCCGGCCTTCTGCGCGGGCAGGCACAGTTCCTCATCTTCTTCCGGCGGTAGATCGACGATGATCAGCCCGTCGATCCCGGCCTCGGATGCCTCGGCCAGAAACCGGTCGACCCCACGGCTGTAGATCGGGTTGTAATAGCCCATCATCACGATCGGTGTGGTGTCGTCGTTTTCGCGAAAGGCCCTGACTATCGCCAGCGTGCGTTCCAGGGTCATGCCGGCCTCCAACGCCCGCTGACCCGCGAGCTGGATCGTCGGGCCGTCCGCCATCGGGTCGGTAAAGGGCAGCCCCAGTTCGATGACGTCCACACCTGCGCCGGGCAGTCCACGCACGATCTCGAGCGAGCGGTCGAAATCCGGATCGCCGGCCATGACATAGGCGACGAAAGCCTTTTTGCCGCGGGCTGCGAGGTCGGCGAACTTGGCGTCGATACGGGTCATGGGGCGTCCTTTTTCCTTGTCCGCACCGATGTGACGAATGCGCGCGGGAAAATCAATGGGCTCTGCGCACCCGGGTGGTCCGAACCGGCCGTAAACGCGCGCCGGAGCCGGGTTGCGCGCCGCTCTCTTGCGCGGACGATGGGCGCGCGTGACGCCGCCCCTTGCCCCAGCGCGGGCCAGACCGTAGAAGCGGCGCGGGTTTCACGCAACGCGCAGGCAACGGAGGCCACGGGCCATGGGTTTCAGGATGGGGATCGTCGGGCTTCCCAATGTGGGTAAATCGACCCTTTTCAACGCGCTGACGCGCACGGCCGCCGCGCAGGCCGCCAACTTCCCCTTCTGCACCATCGAACCCAATGTGGGCGAGGTTGGCGTGCCCGACGCGCGGCTGGACAAGCTGGCGGCCATCGCCGGGTCGCGCCAGATCATTCCGACCCGGATGACCTTTGTCGATATTGCCGGGCTGGTCAAAGGCGCCTCGAAGGGCGAGGGGCTGGGCAACCAGTTCCTGGCCAATATCCGCGAGGTCGACGCGATCGCCCATGTGCTGCGCTGTTTCGAGGACGGCGATGTGACCCATGTCGAAGGCCGGATCGACCCGGTGGCGGATGCCGAAACCATCGAAACCGAACTGATGCTGGCCGACCTGGAAAGCATAGAGAAACGCCGCGCCGGGCTGGTGCGCAAGCTCAAGGGTAACGACAAGGAAGCCGCGCAGCAGGACCGGCTGCTCGCCGCCGCGCAGGCGATGCTGGAAGAGGGCA
>CAYGNB010000411.1:0-2778 GCA_964351135.1 uncultured Rhodobacterales bacterium
TGCGAAAGCCGTCAGGTGTTCAAGAAGGTGCTGCGCAACGGTGCCACCGGCGTGTTCCAGGGCAAGATCCTGGTCAAGGAAGGCGCGCAGAAGACCGACGGTTACCAGATTTCGCAGAGCCTGCTGCTCGACGAGGACAGCCAGTTTCTCGCCAAGCCCGAACTGGAAATCTATGCCGACGACGTGGCCTGTTCGCATGGCTCGACCTCGGGCGCAATCGACGACGAGGCGTTGTTCTATCTGCGCTCGCGCGGGGTGCCGCACGAGGATGCCACCGACCTGCTGACGCTGGCCTTCCTCGCCGAGGCGGTGGAAGAAATCGAGGACGAAGACATCGCCGGGGACATCGTCGCGCGGCTGGAAAGCTGGCTGGCCCGCCGCCGCTGATGGCCGTGACCACGGACATTGCCGCCACCTATCGGCGTCCCGGCCGCGTGATCGGCCGGCTGCTCGGGATGGGGCAGCGCGAGGATCGCGCGCTGATCATCCTGATGGTGGCCTGTGTGCTGGTCTTCTTTGCCCAGATGCCGCGCCTGTCGCGGCAGGCGCATCTGGAGGGGCGCGAGTTCGACATGCTGATGGGCGGCGCGCTGATGGGCTGGATTTTCCTGGCGCCGCTGATCTTCTATGCGCTGGCGGCGCTGTCGCATCTGCTGGCGCGGCCGCTGGGCGGGCAGGGGAGCTGGTACGGCGCGCGCCTGGCGCTGTTCTGGGCGCTGCTGGCGTCGACCCCGCTGCTGTTGCTGCACGGGCTGGTGGCCGGGTTCATCGGCCCTGGCGCGGCGCTGAACGCGGTCGGGGCGCTCTGGTGCCTGTTCTTTTTCTGGTTCTGGATCGCGGGACTGATCCGCGCCGAAAGGGCATCGCCATGACCATCGCCGTGCTGCGCAACCTGATCGTCGAAACCCTGCGCGACCCGGCCGGGACCGCGCGGTACCTGATGTCTTTGCAGATCGCGCCCGAGGCGTTGTGGACCGGGCTGGGTCTGGTGGCGGTGCTGAACACGCTGCTGTTTTCGCTGTCAGACATGCTGGTGCCGGGACCGGCGCCCTTGCCGGGGATGTTCTCGTCGCCGATCGTGTATTTCCTGCTGGTCGCGGCGGCGCTGGTGCTGACCATCTACGCGCTGCTCTGGACCGGCAGGCTGTTCGGCGGCACCGGCAGGGTCGAAGAGATCATGGTGCTGATCGTCTGGCTGCAGTCGCTGCGGTTGTTGGTGCAGGCGATCACGCTGGTGCTGGCGCTGACGGTTCCGGCGCTGTCGCTGCTGGTGGTGCTGTTCGCCGCTGTTGCCGGGCTCTACATCACGCTGCATTTCGTGAACGAGGCGCACCGCCTTGGCTCGCTTTTCAGGTCCAGCGGCGTGCTGGTGGCCACGGCGCTGGCAATCGTGCTGGGCCTGTCCCTTGTCCTGTCCCTGATCGGAGGCCCCGTTCTGGGGGTGGCTGCCCATGTATGACGTGCAACAGATCCGCGCCGATTTCCCGATCCTGTCGCGCGAGGTGAACGGCCAGCCGCTGACCTATCTCGACAATGGCGCTTCGGCGCAGAAACCGCAGGTTGTGATCGACGCGGTCACGCGAGCCTATTCCGAGGAATATTCGAACGTTCACCGCGGCCTGCATTTCCTGTCCAACCTCGCCACCGAGAAATACGAATCCGTGCGTGGCACCATCGCCCGGTTCCTGAACGCTCCGACCGAGGACGAAATCGTGCTGAACTCGGGCACCACCGAGGGCATCAACATGGTCGCCTATGGCTGGGCGATGCCGCGTATGACCGCCGGCGATGAAATCGTGCTGTCGGTGATGGAGCATCATGCCAACATCGTGCCCTGGCATTTCCTGCGAGAACGTCAGGGGGTGGTTCTGAAATGGGTGGAAACCGACGCCAGCGGCTGGCTCGACCCGCAGGCGGTGCTCGATGCGATCGGGCCGCGTACGAAACTGGTGGCCGTCACCCATTGCTCCAACGTGCTGGGGACCGTGGTGGATGTGAAGGCCATTACCGAAGGTGCCCATGCGCGCGGCGTGCCGGTCCTGGTGGACGGATCGCAGGGGGCGGTGCACATGCCGGTCGATGTCGCGGATATCGGCTGCGATTTCTATGCCATCACCGGGCACAAGCTCTATGGCCCGTCGGGATCCGGCGCGATCTATTGCAAGGCCGAACGCATGGCCGAGATGCGCCCCTTTATCGGCGGCGGCGACATGATCCGCGAAGTGCACCGCGATGAGGTGATCTACAACGATCCGCCGATGAAGTTCGAGGCCGGGACGCCCGGCATCGTGCAGACGATCGGGTTGGGTGTGGCGCTGGACTACCTGATGGATCTCGGGATGGAGAATATCGCCGCGCATGAGGCCGGGCTGCGCGATTACGCGTTGGAACGGCTCGGCGGGCTGAACTGGTTGCATCTGCAGGGAACGTGCCCCGACAAGGCGGCGATCTTTTCCTTTACGCTCGACGGGGCGGCCCACGCGCATGATGTGTCGACGATCCTCGACAAGAAAGGCGTCGCGGTGCGTGCCGGGCATCACTGCGCCGGACCTCTGATGGATCACCTGGGTGTGACCGCGACCTGCCGGGCGAGCTTCGGGCTCTACAACACGCGCGCCGAAGTGGACGTGCTGGTCAACGCGCTGGAACTGGCCCGCGATCTGTTTGGCTGACCCACTTTGCGATTGCGAAGGCGCAGAGGCGCGGCTATACCGCGCCAACGACGCACCTGTAGCTCAGCTGGATAGAGCGCTGCCCTCCGAAGGCAGAGGCCAGAGG